>JBFHEQ010000523.1:0-1069 GCA_041584075.1 Hydrogenophaga sp. | reverse complement strand
TGACCCTTCTGGCGGCCGAAGCCCTTGACTTCGGTGACGGTGATGCCTTGCACGCCCATGGTGGAGAGCGCTTCACGCACTTCGTCCAGCTTGAACGGCTTGATGACGGCTGAAACCATTTTCATGCTGTGTTCCTCTGTTGCTGCTGGGCGTCTGGACCTTGGGTCGACGCCATCTGACTCTTTCAATATCAGCCTGTCAGGGCTGACACCACTGGGATGCAAATCGGTTCAGGGTGCAAAACCCCGCGCCGGATTCAATCGCTTACAACCCCAAGCACAGACCGTGCCAGGGCGATCGCCATCTGCAAAACCGACCTCAGAGCGCTTGTCGCAAAACACCCACAAAAGTTCTCAAAACCGGCGTGGGCACATGGCTGTGCCATCATGCGGATGGGGTGGCGAAGGGCCTGCTGTCACGGGCCAGACCGCCGCACCAAACCCGTGCCCTGCAACGGTTCGTTGAAACCGGCGGGGTGCGCACCAAAACAGGGAGGACACCAAAATGGGTTTGTCATTGGTGCACAGCCGTGCACTGCTGGGCCTGGACGCGCGCCCGGTCCAGGTCGAAGTGCACCTGGCCAACGGCCTGCCCAGCTTCACGCTGGTCGGCCTGGCCGACACCGAAGTCAAGGAAGCGCGCGAGCGCGTGCGCTCGGCCATTGCCAACGCCGGCCTCGATTTCCCCAGCAACAAGCGCATCACGGTCAACCTCGCCCCGGCCGATCTGCCCAAAGACTCCGGTCGTTTTGACCTGCCCATCGCCCTGGGCATCCTGGCCGCCAGCGGCCAGATCAGCGGCGCACGCCTGGAAGGCTGGGAGTTTGCGGGCGAGCTGTCCCTGGGCGGCGATTTGCGGCCTGTGCGTGGTTCGCTGGCCATGAGCCTGGCCCTGCACAAGGCAGCCGAGCAAAACGGCAGCCACCTCACGCGCACCCGTTTGGTGCTACCCCCCGGCAGTGCCGAAGAGGCGGCCCTGGTGCCCGAAGCCCAGGTTTACCGGGCCAAACACCTGCTCGATGTGGTGGCCCAGTTTCTGCCCGAGGCCAAACCGGGCGAAAGCCCACCCC
>JBFHEQ010000522.1:0-1122 GCA_041584075.1 Hydrogenophaga sp. | reverse complement strand
TCGCCGGTAGAAATCTGAGGGATGCCATATTTCTGGCAAATGAAGGTGGCCTGGGTGCCTTTGCCCGCGCCGGGCGCGCCCAACAGGATCAGTCTCATCGGATTCCTTTTATCGAAGTTTCAATGTCGAAGCCGCTGTCTCAAGCGACGGCCCGGAGGCATGGGCCCCGGGGCAACCGGCTGAGGATAGCACGCAGCAACCTGCACCTGACTTACAGGCTTTGGAGACGGTTCAGGTCTGTTTGGAGGGCCTCGACCCGCTTATGGGAATCGGGCACGCATGCGCGCGAGGTCCTCGGGGGTATCGACACCGCCCGCCGGATGGCTGGCCGCCAAGTGAACGGCGATGCGCTCGCCGTGCCACAGCACACGCAGTTGCTCCAGGGCTTCGGTTTGCTCCAGGGGCGCAGGCTCGAGCAGAGGAAAGCGGCGCAAAAAGCCGGCGCGATAACCGTAGATACCGATGTGACGCAGGGGCGCTGGCTGGGGCAGCTTGGCGGGGAGCTGCCCTGGCTGCATGCCGTCGCGCCACCAGGGGATGGGCGCACGGCTGAAATACAAGGCTGTCTGGTGGCGGTCGACCACCAGTTTGACCACGTTGGGGTTGAGAAAGTCCGGAACGCTGTCAAGCGCGTGGGCGGCGGTGCTCATGACGCAATCGGGACGTTGGTGCAGTTCATCGGCCACCGCCTGGATCAGTGCGGGTTCGATCAGGGGTTCATCGCCTTGAACGTTGACCACAACTGTGTCGTCGGCCAGGCCCAGGATGTGGCAGGCCTCGGCCAGGCGGTCGCTGCCGGAGGCATGGTCGCTGCCGGTCAGGATCGCCTGCACGCCATGGGCTTCGCAGGCGGCGATGATGCGCGGATCGTCTGCGGCGACCACGCAGCGGTCTGCACCACTGTGTTGTGCTTGGCGAGCGACACGCACCACCATGGGCAGGCCGCCGATGTCGGCCAGCGGTTTGTCCGGTAGCCGACTCGAGGCCATGCGCGCCGGAATCAGCACCGTGAAGGGCTGGACCAGAGGTGGCGGCGCGCTCATGGGATGGGGCTGGGCGCGGGCGGGCGGGCGGCCTCTTCGTCGGTGATCGTGCGCGCCTCGTGTTCCAGCAAGACGGGGA
>JBFHEQ010000521.1:0-1444 GCA_041584075.1 Hydrogenophaga sp. | reverse complement strand
TGGAGCTGCCCGGTGCCGTGACACCGATTTTTTTGCCCTTCAGATCGGCGACCGATTTGAAGTTGGGCATGGTCTTGGGGTTGATGCCCAGCACGATCTGGGGCGCGGCGCCTTGCAGCACGAAAGCGCGCATCGCCTGACCTTTGAATTGCATGTTGAGCGTGTGCTCAAACGCGCCCGATACCACATCGGCACTGCCGCCGACCACGGCCTGCAGCGCTTTGGAGCCGCCGGCGAAATCGACGATGGTCACATCCAGACCTTCGTCCTTGAAGTAACCCAGCTGCTCCGCCACGGTCAAGGGGAGGTAGTAGAAGAGGTTCTTGCCACCGACGGCCAGGGTCAGCTTGGGCTTGTCGACGGCCTGGGCGAAAGCGAATGTGGGCAGGGTGGCCGCGGCCAATCCGCCGGCGATGAGGTGTCTTCTTTGCATGTCAGTGTCTCCTGTCGTTGTGGTGGATGCGCATGTGCACGACCGGCCCTGTCACCGGGGTTGCGGTCGACCCAATCATATTATCAGTCCACTGACGGTTTGGGGCGCCGCGCTTCAGGCGCACGAGGCACTCAGGCGACGGGCAGCCCGTCGACAAAAACGATCAGCTCGTTGGGTTCAAAGGCCGTCCATTGCTCGTTGGAGGTGAGTGGCGTCGTCACGATCACGGCCGCGCGATCGCCGGGCTGGTTCAGGTCTTCGAAATTGACGGTCCAGTCGCGGTCCATGAGGGTCGCCTGGGCAAACGGGTGCTGGCGCACCAGGTAGTGCAGCTTGGTGCTGCAGTGCGCCCACAGGGCATCGCCATTGGAGAGCAGGAAGTTGAAGGTGCCGTGGCTGCTCACCTGCGGAATGAGTTCGCGCAGGGTGTGCGTCATTTCTTCCACGCTGGGTAGGCTGGCGTGTGACTTCGCGAGCTCCTGCATCAGCCAGCAGAAGGCCTGTTCGCTGTCGGTGTTGCCCACCGGGTGGAAATGGCTGTGCAGGTACGGGGCGTAGTCGTGCAGGTCGCCGTTGTGGGCAAACACCCAGTGCCGGCCCCAGAGCTCGCGCGTGAACGGGTGGGCGTTTTGCAGGTTGACTTCGCCATACGTCGCCTTGCGCACGTGGGCGATGATGTTGCGGCTTTTGATCGGGTATTTCTGGAGGAACTCGGCGATGGGCGAAGCCGCCGCGCTCAGGGGGTCCAGAAACATCCGCATGCCTTTGCCTTCAAAAAAGGCAATGCCCCAGCCATCGGCGTGGTGGTCGGTCCCGCCACCGCGCTGGCAAAAGCCGGTGAAGCTGAAGGAGGCGTCCGTGGGGGTGGCGCAGTTGAGACCGAGGAGTTGGCACATGATGGGGATGTATTGTGCGCCTGCGTGGGCCGGCTTGATGCGATGGCCTGCGCTGAATGTGATGGTTTCCACGGCTGAGCGTTCACTGTGGCCAACGCAGGCGGCCGAACGCAGT
>JBFHEQ010000520.1:0-1528 GCA_041584075.1 Hydrogenophaga sp. | reverse complement strand
TGTGTATGGCGTGGCAGGCACCGGGGGGCTGGGTCTGGGCCTCAATCTACCGGTCACCCGTGTGGTCGGTGTGCGGGGTGAGCTCGCGCAAGCGACAGTGTCTGACACCTACACCAACGACGACATCACCTACAAAGGGGACCTGAAGCTGCGTGGCAGCGGTCTTTTCGCCGATATCCGACCGTTCCAGGGCCGGTTCCGGGTGGTGCTGGGCGCCACGGTGGGCGGCGACAGTGCCGCCCTGGAGGCCCAGCAGCAGGGCGGTTCGTTCACCATCGATGGACAATCCTTTTCGGCCGAGGGCAGCAAGCTGCGCGCGACCATCAAATACCCCTCGACCATGCCCTATGTGGGCATTGGCTGGGGCCATGGGCAGTTTGGCAAGCCTGGCTGGACCTTGGCCTTTGATGTGGGCGTGGCCATTGGCGATCCCACCATCACGCTGACAGGCAATGAAAGCTTGTTGAGCCAGCCCGGCGCAGCAGCGCGCATCGCGGCCGAAGAAAGCAAGGCGCAAAAGGACGTGTCCAGCGCGAAGGTCTTGCCGGTCGTCAAGTTCAGCGTCGGCTACGCGTTCTGATGATCCGGTTCATGCAGGGTGGAGTCGCCTGGCGCGGGTAAAATTTCGGGTTTCCACCCATCCCCGGGCCCTGCATGCGCCCGGTCGTCCTAGGCCACCCACCGTGACCCTGCACCTGCGCTTTTTCGAGGGCGGCAATGCCCTCAGCGACTTCAAAGTCCTGCAACTCCTGCCTCGCCTGCACGAGGTTTCCGACAAAATCAACGGGCTTTCTGCCCGGTTTGTCCATCTGGCGGCCTTTGATGCCGAACCCGACGCGAAACTCGTCGGCCGCCTGGGTGAACTGATGACCTACGGCGAACCGTGCACCGACGCCCATGCGGCGGCGGAGAAGGCCGGCGCCACGGCCTTGCTGGTGATGCCCCGCCTGGGCACCGTTTCGCCCTGGGCCTCCAAAGCCACCGACATCGCCCACAACTGTGGCCTGACGCTGCACCGCGTGGAACGCCTGGTGGAATACCGCGTCACGTTGAAAACCGGCTTGTTGAGCAAACCCAGCTTGAGCGCAGAACAGCTGCGCGCCGTGGCCGATCTGTTGCACGACCGCATGACCGAAACGGTCACCACCGAACGTGGCCAGGCGGAGGCGCTGTTCACCGAGCTGCACCCGGCGGCGATAGAGCATGTGGACGTGCTGGGCGGCGGCCAGGCGGCGCTGGAAAAAGCCAACAAAGACTGGGGCCTGGCACTGGCCGAAGACGAGATCGAGTACCTCGTCAACGCGTTCACCACCCTCCAGCGCAACCCCACGGATGTGGAGTTGATGATGTTCGCCCAAGCCAACAGCGAGCACTGCCGGCACAAGATCTTCAACGCCCAGTTCACCATCGATGGCGCGCTGCAGGAGAAAAGCCTGTTCGGCATGATCCGCCACACCCATCAGACGGCGCCACAACACACCATCGTGGCGTATTCCGACAACGCCTCCATCATGGAGGGCAGCCAGGT
>JBFHEQ010000519.1:0-1887 GCA_041584075.1 Hydrogenophaga sp. | reverse complement strand
TGCTGCAGGCGCTGGATTCGCTGCAGCGTTCGGGCCAAAAAACCCTCTACGTGACCGGTGAAGAAAGCGGCGCCCAGGTGGCCCTGCGTTCGCGCCGGCTGGGTCTGGACGGCTCGCAGGTGAGTGTGCTGGCCGAAATCCAGCTGGAAAAAATCCTCGCCACACTGGACGCCACCCGCCCCACCATCGCGGTGATCGACTCCATCCAGACCGTGTATTCCGATCAGCTCACCAGCGCACCCGGCTCGGTGGCGCAAGTGCGCGAGTGTGCGGCCCACCTGACCCGCGCGGCCAAAGCCAGCGGCACGGCCATCGTGCTCGTGGGCCACGTGACCAAAGAAGGCGCGCTGGCCGGCCCACGCGTGCTGGAGCACATGGTCGACACGGTGTTGTACTTCGAAGGCGACACGCATTCCAGCTTCCGCCTGATCCGCGCCATCAAAAACCGATTTGGTGCCGTGAATGAGATTGGCGTCTTTGCCATGACGGAAAAAGGCCTCAAGGGCGTGTCCAACCCCAGCGCCATCTTTTTGTCCCAACACTCGGAACCCGTGCCCGGCAGCTGCGTGATGGTGACGCTGGAAGGCACGCGCCCCATGCTGGTGGAAATCCAGGCCCTGGTCGACAGCGGCGGGCCTTCGCCCCGGCGCCTGAGCGTGGGCCTGGACCGCGACCGCCTCGCCATGTTGCTGGCCGTCTTGCACCGCCACGCCGGCGTGGCCTGCATGGACCAGGACGTGTTCGTCAACGCTGTGGGCGGGGTGCGCATCAGTGAACCCGCCGCCGACCTGGCCGTGATGCTGTCCATCACCAGCAGCCTGCGCGGCAAGGCCTTGCCCAAAGGTTTCATCGCGTTCGGTGAGGTGGGCCTGGCAGGCGAAGTGCGGCCCGCACCCCGGGGTCAGGAGCGCTTGAAAGAAGCCGCCAAGCTGGGCTTCAGCGTGGCCGTGGTGCCCAAGGCCAATGCGCCAAAAAAGAACGACAAGGCCTTTGAAGGCTTGACGATCCACGGCGTTGAGCGCATCGAAGACGCGATGGAACTGGCCCGCAGCCTGGCCTGACGACTGCGGCGACAACACCCATGGCCTTCAATCCCATCCTGCACGGTTTGCGCGGCATCGCCGCCCTGCTGGTGCTCATGTACCACTGGAAAGAGAACTTCCCTGCGTTCGCAGGCACTTACCGGCAACTGCCGTTTCTCGGAACGCAATGGAATTTGCTGTTGCCCATCGACTTTGGCTGGATCGGGGTGCACTGGTTTTTTGTGTTGTCTGGCTACCTGTTGGCCTCCAACATCTGGAACAAATCCTTGTCCACTGGCGAGATCACCCAGTTCTGGGCGCGCCGGTTTTGTCGCATCTATCCCGCCATCTGGCTGCAAATCCCGATTCTGCTGCTGGCCACCTATGCACTGGTGGGGCTGCCCAACTTTGACTGGTACCGGCTGGCCGGCAGCTTGCTGCTCTGGCTGGACCCTTACCCGGGCGGGGTCGTCGGATACAACGGCGTGTGGTGGACGCTGCCCATCGAACTCGGCTTCTATGTGGTGTTGCCGTTCTTGATGCTGTTGTATCGGCGCATCGGATGGTTCGCGACGCTGACGCTGGTTCTGGGCATCACGGCCGGGTGGAAAATCTGGGTGATCGCGACAAGCGCAGGACCCAACTACCAGGCCAGCCTGGGACTTCTGCGGGCCATGCCCGGTTCTTTGAGCCTGTTCATGATGGGCTTCTTCATCAGCCACATTCAACACAAGACCCGTCTGCAAACCTGGGGTTCGGGACCCTGGCTTCTGGCCCTGGTCTTGTTGCTGTTTTACGCCTGGATCCAGGTGCTGGTGAGTCACTACAGGACCATGGCGCACGAGCCAGCACTCATGGCGGTGTC
>JBFHEQ010000518.1:0-1895 GCA_041584075.1 Hydrogenophaga sp. | reverse complement strand
GAAATCAAGCGCCTGGCCAACAGCTACCTGCAAGACCCGGTCACCATCGAGGTCGCCCGCTCCAACGCCACGGCGTCCACGGTCGAGCAGCATTTTTACCGCGTGGACGACGATGACAAGCGCCCGGTGCTCAAGCAGATCCTGCTGGAGCGTGGGGTGACCCAGGCTTTCGTGTTTGTGAACAGCAAGCTGGGTTGTGCCCGGTTGGCGCGTTCGCTGGAGCGTGAGGGTCTCAAGACCACAGCCCTGCACGGAGACAAGAGCCAGGACGAACGCCTCAAGGCGCTGGAAGCGTTCAAGAGCGGCGAGGTTGACTTGCTGGTCTGCACCGACGTGGCGGCCCGCGGTCTGGACATCAAAGATGTGCCGGCGGTGTTCAACTTCGACATCCCGTTCAACGCCGAAGATTACGTGCACCGCATTGGCCGCACGGGCCGTGCCGGGGCCTCCGGCCTGGCCGTGTCTTTTGTGAGCGCGCGCGATACCCGCATGATGGGTGACCTGGAAAAGCTGCTGGGCAAGAAGCTCGAGCTGGAAGCGCTGGAGTTGCAGGCCGACCGCAAGCCTGCGGGGCATTTCAACGATGGGCAGCGCGCCTGGAAGAACGAAGATGGTGAGCGCCGTGAGCGCCGCTCATCGCGGGAGTCCCGTGAGCCTCGGGGGGACAGCCGTCCAGCCCGGGCGCCCAAGGCACCCGCCGATCCCCTGTTCAACAAGCCCTATGAGCCCAGCACCAGTGCGGGCGGAGACGCCACACCCTCGTGGGAAGTGTCTCAACGGCCGGCCGCCCGCTCGGCTTCGCCCAACATCCGCTCGCGCAAAAAAGTGGCGGCCCTGTTCAAGAGCCCGGTGGTCGCAGAGCCCGAAACGGTTCCGGCGCCTCAGGGTGACGAGGCTTCCACTGTGGACACGGCGACACCCCAGAACGGCTGAGACCGTGTCCACCGTTCAGGGTCTATTGGACGACCTGGGAAGTGGTCACCGCAAACCTGGCGAAACCGGCCTTGGTGGGCGTCAGCCCTCGCCGCTGATGCCGCAAGTCCAACCGGCGTTCAGGCTTTCCCCGGTTTCTGGGCTTGCGGGCACTGCACCTGCATGAGCTCGGTGCGACCGCCTGCCATCAGCCGGGCTGCCGTGAGGCATCCACCCCAGACGCAGCCTGTGTCCAGCGCCAAGGTGCGTTGGCCGTTGGCGGCACTCTTGAGTGTGGACCAATGGCCAAATGCGATGGGTGTGTCCAGTGTCTTGCGGTTGGGCACGTCAAACCAGGGCATGAAACCCTCGGGGGCGGCGGCGGCGCTGTCTTTGGTGTCGAATTCCATCACGCCATCGGCCGAGCAGAATCGCAGGCGCGTCAGCGCGTTGACGATCACGCGCAGCCGCTCGCTCCCACGCAGTTTTTCGCTCCAGGCATCGGGCTGGTTGCCATACATGCTGTGCAGAAACACGCCCCAGTCGGGGCCGCTGAGCACTGTTTCGACTTCCTTTGCCAGGGCCAGGGTGGTGGCCCTGTCCCATGCCGGCAACACGCCTGCGTGCACCATCAGCCAACCCTGCGCCTCAATGGCCATGGAACGGGTGCGCACCCAGTCGAGCAGGTTTTTGCGGTCTGGCGCGCTCAGAATCCCGTCCAGTGTGTCGCTGCGGTGGGGTTTGCGCACGCCGTGGGCCACCGCCAGCAAGTGCAGGTCGTGGTTGCCCAGCAGGCATTGTGCTGACGTGCCCAGCGCCATGAGCCGGCGCAGCACCCCCAGCGAATCCGGTCCGCGGTTGACCAGGTCGCCCAGCAGGTACACGGTATCGCGGCTGGGTGAAAAATCGAGTTTGTCGAGCAGGCGACCCAGGGCTTCGTCGCAGCCCTGGATGTCGCCAATCATGTAAAGTGCCATGCGCTG
>JBFHEQ010000517.1:0-1895 GCA_041584075.1 Hydrogenophaga sp. | reverse complement strand
GCCGGCCGGCTATGGCTTCGCCGCCATCATCGTGGCTTTTGTCGGGCGCCTGCATCCGGTGGGCATCGTGTTTTCAGCCATCCTGATGAGCATGTTCTACATCGGCGGGGAGCTCGCCCAGTCTCGCCTGGGGCTGCCCAAATCCATCACCGGCGTGTTCCAGGGCCTGCTGCTGTTTGCGCTGCTGGCCTGCGACACCCTGATCGCTTACCGGGTGGTGTGGAAAAAATGACCACTCTTCTAGCCGCCAGCCTGTCTGGCACGGCCGCCGCTTGCGGGTCTGACGGGCCCACCACCATCGAAGGGAAATGACCCCATGGAATCCATTGCATTGCTGATTGGCTCCTCGCTCAACGCGGGGACCGTCCTGGCCATTGCTTCGCTGGGTCTGTTGCTCAACGAAAAGGCGGGCATCGTCAACCTGGGTGCGGAGGGCATCATGCTCTGCGCCGCCCTGGCGGGTTTTGCCGTGACCGTCCACTCCGGCTCCAACATGGCGGGTTTCGGGGCCGGCGTGCTGGTCGGTGCCTTGCTCGCCGGGGTGTTCGGCGTGCTGGTGATCTGGCTCAACACCAACCAGTACGCCACCGGGCTCGCACTGACCTTGTTTGGCGCGGGGTTCTCGGCCTTTGCCGGCACGAGCTACGTTCAGGCCAAACTGCCCCCGTCCACCGATTACTCGATTCCGGTGTTGTCCGATCTGCCCTTGCTGGGGCCCATGTTGTTCCGTCACCATTTCATGGTCTATGTGGCGGTGGCGCTGACCCTGGGCCTGATCTGGTTCTTGTACCGCACCCGGGCCGGTCTGGTGCTGCGCAGCGTGGGCGAAAGCCCCGAATCGGCGCACGCGCTCGGTTACCCCGTGCGGCGCATCCGCCTGATGGCGGTGATGGCGGGCGGCGGCCTGTGCGGGCTGGCGGGCGCGTACGTGTCCACCGTTTACACCCCTTTGTGGGTCGAAGGCATGATCGCCGGCAAAGGCTGGATCGCGCTGGCCCTCACCACCTTCGCCACCTGGCGGCCTGCGCGCGTCTTGCTGGGTGCCTACCTGTTTGGGTTTGTCACCATGCTGCAGTTCCACCTGCAGGGCATGGGCGTCAACGTGCCGAGCCAGTTCCTGACCATGATGCCGTATGTGGCCACCATCGTGGTGCTCGTGCTGATTTCGCGCAACCCGGCCTGGATCCGCATCAACATGCCCACGTCCATCGGCAAGCCGTTCTATCCGGGCTCATAGGCATGTTCTTTGCAACATCCTGTGGTCCGGCGCAGTCCGGTGTTTACACTCGATAATGGAAAAGTTCCCGATCAAGTTCCCGTTTTTCCCTCTCACCATTCACCCAACCAGAGGTTTCCATGACTGACCTGAGCAAACGTTCCCTGATGAAGCTCGCTGCGCTGACCGCAGTGGCCAGTGCCGCACTGATCGGCTGCGGCAAGAAAGAAGAAGCGGCACCCGCACCGGAGCCAGCACCCGCTGTGGCCGAGGCCCCCAAGGCTGAACCGCTGAAAGTGGCCTTTGCCTATGTTGGACCGGTGGGTGATGGTGGCTGGACATTCGCTCACGACGCTGGCCGCAAGGCCGCTGTGGAAGAGTTTGGCGACAAGATCACCACCAGCATTGTGGAAAGCGTTCCCGAAGGCCCGGACGCCGAGCGCGTCCTGCGCGACATGGCCAGCCAGGGCAACCAGCTGGTGATCGGCACCACCTTTGGCTACATGGAGCCCATGCTCAAAGTGGCCGCCGACTTCCCTGATGTGAAGTTCGAGCATGCCACCGGCTACAAGACCGCTGCCAACATGCGCACCTACGACAGCCGCACCTACGAAGGCGCTTACATGGCTGGCGTGATCGCCGGCGCGATGACCAAGTCCAACACCCTGGGTGTCGTGGG
>JBFHEQ010000516.1:0-1926 GCA_041584075.1 Hydrogenophaga sp. | reverse complement strand
CCAGTCCGTGGTATGACCCACCCCCGCCGCGCTGTGCGCGACCCCCTCAAGGGGGCAACGCTGGCCGACTGGCAAAGCCAGACCGGCGGCGTTCTTGGCAGGAACGCTCATGCATCGCAGACCGATCACACCTCTTGAAGGAGTTGAGTGAAATGAAAAAAGACACCCGTTATTCCCTGCGCGCTCTGGCCCGTTTGCTGGCCTACCCCGATGCCGATTTGCGTGCCGATCTGGTGCCGTTGATGGCGGCCATCGAGGAGGAGGGGGCGGTACCCGTTGCCCGCCGCACCGAGCTGAGAGCCCTGGCCGCCGAACTGGTTCGCCTCGATCCACTGGAGGTGGAAGCCCGCTATGTCGAGACCTTCGACCGCGGCCGGTCGACTTCGCTGCACCTGTTTGAGCACGTGCACGGCGACTCGCGTGACCGTGGCCCGGCCATGATCGACCTGGTGCAGACCTACGAGAAGGCTGGCCTGTTCCTGGGCCCCGACGAGTTGCCCGACCACCTGTGTGTCGTGCTGGAATTTGCGTCCACGCAACCGCCCGCACTGGCCAAGGCCTTTCTGGGTGAAATGGCCCACATCCTCAACGCCATTTTCAGTGCCTTGCTCAAGCGCGAGAGCGCCTATGCGGCGGTGATCGCGGCGGTGCTGGAGCTGGCCGGTCAGAAGGCCCAGGCCGTGGCCATCCAGGCCGACGAAGCGCTGGACGAAGCCTGGGCCGAGCCCGAGGCGTTTGACGGCTGCAGCACCAAAGGCCAAGCACGCCCGGGTGAGGCCCAGCCGATTCACATTGTTCGCAAAAATCCTGCCGCCGCGTCTCAACGCGCCGCCGCTTGAATGGACACGGAGTCAACACCATGACCTATCTCAACCACCTCATCTTCGGCGTGTATCCCTACATTGCCCTGGCCGTTTTCCTGCTCGGCAGTCTGCTGCGTTTTGACCGCGATCAGTACACCTGGAAAAGCGACTCCTCGCAGCTGCTGCGCCACGGGCAATTGCGCTGGGGCAGCAACCTGTTCCACATCGGCATCCTGTTCCTGTTTTTTGGCCACACTTTTGGCATGCTCACGCCGCACTTTGTGTATGAAGCCTTTTTGACGGCGGGCAACAAACAGCTGCTGGCCATGATCTCCGGCGGCATTTTTGGCCTGTTCGGATTCGTGGGCGTGACGCTGCTGCTGCACCGCCGCCTGGCCGATGACCGCATCCGCGCCAACTCCAAGACCAGCGACATTGTTTTGCTGTGGCTGCTGTGGTTGCAGTTTGCGTTGGGTCTGGCCACCGTGCCACTGTCGGGCCAACACCTCGATGGTTCGGTGATGCTGATTCTGGCTGAGTGGGCGCAGCGCATCGTGACCTTCCGGGGTGGTGCGGCCGAGCTGATGCTGGACATGCACCCCATCTTCAAGGCCCACATGTTCCTGGGCATGAGCATCTTCTTCATTTTCCCGTTCACCCGCCTGGTGCATGTGTGGAGTGGCTTTGGCACGCTGGCCTATGTGTTCCGTCCTTATCAGGTGGTGCGCAGCCGCCGTCTGGGCATGACCCCCAAGGCGCCCTTGAGCCAGCGTGACCCGGCTGCCTGATGGCTGCACCAGCTTTGAAAGGACTCGCGTCATGAACGCCAAGAACGATTCAACTTCATCTTCATCTTCTTCAACTTCAGCGGGGTGCGGCAGCAGCAGCTGCGCCTGCGCAGGATTGGCCCAGCCGAAAGTGCCCAGCATCAACGGCATCACCTTGCATGAGCCCGAGGAGACCCTCAGCCTGCAAGCCCTGCGCGAGCGCGCTTACACGGAGCTGTTGCGGCAGCAGGCTGTTGCGGCGGGTTTGTTGCCGCGCTATGGCGGCCTGAGCTACCGCGAACCCGACGAAGCCCAGCGGCAGATCATGGAGGCCATGGTCGAAGCGGCGGTGGATG
>JBFHEQ010000515.1:0-1941 GCA_041584075.1 Hydrogenophaga sp. | reverse complement strand
CCTCAAAGGCCTTGGACAGGGCGAACTGTTTGGGCGCCACCCAGCATTGCAGGTTCAGCAGCAGCGGGGTGAGGTGGCTCAGGCTGCGCAGGCCGCCGAGGGCGCCGGGCGAGGCCGAGAGCAGGCCCACGACCTTGCCGGTGAAGGCTTTGGTGCCATTGCTCCACTCGGGGTCGCCCTTGATGGGGCTGGACACCCAGTCGATGGTGTTTTTCAGCAGGGCGGTGTAGCTGCCGTTGTATTCGGGGGAGCAGATCAGCCAGGCCGGGTGGGCGTGGAAGATTTCTTTCAGACGCACGACGTCGCGTGGTGTGCCCTTGGCTTCGAGGTCGGCGTTGTAGAGCGGCACGTCAAAGTCGGCCAGCTCCAGGTGGGTGACGGCTGCGCCTTCGGCGGTGGCCATGGTGGCCACGGCGCCGGCGAGTTGGCGGTTCCAGGACTGGGCGCGGGTGCTGCCCGCGAAAACGAGGGTGGGGATGGGTGTGTTCATGGTGGCATTGTCGGTCATCTGCTGCCGCATCCATGGGCAGATATCGGGCAAAGGTGGGACAATCACGGCTCCCCAGCCGGGCCCGGTCAAGCCACGGCGTGGCGTGTTTCACGTGAAACACCCAGATGTTCTTTCTCGCGTTTGTCGGGCACAACGGTCAGTGTGTGCCCTGGAGCTCTCACCATGTTGTACCCCCAGGAATTTGATGTGATCGTCGTTGGCGGCGGCCACGCCGGCACCGAGGCCGCACTCGCCGCCGCCCGCATGGGCAGCAAGACGCTGCTGCTCACCCACAACATTGAGACGCTGGGTCAGATGAGCTGCAACCCCAGCATCGGCGGCATTGGCAAGGGTCACCTGGTGAAAGAGGTGGATGCGCTGGGTGGTGCCATGGGTCTGGCCACGGACGAGGGTGGCATCCAGTTCCGCATTCTCAACAGCTCCAAGGGTCCGGCCGTTCGCGCCACCCGCGCCCAGGCCGACCGCATTCTCTACAAGGCGGCCATACGCCGCATGCTGGAGAACCAGCCCAACCTCTGGCTGTTTCAGCAGGCGGTGGACGATTTGATGATCGAGGGCGACCGGGTGGTGGGCGCCGTGACGCAGGTGGGCATCCAGTTCCGCAGCCGCACGGTGGTGTTGACCGCGGGCACTTTCCTGGACGGCAAGATCCATGTGGGGCTGAACAACTACGCAGCGGGCAGGGCGGGCGATCCGCCGGCTGTGAGCTTGTCGGCGCGCTTGAAGGAATTGAAGCTGCCGCAGGCGCGTCTGAAAACCGGCACGCCGCCCCGCATCGACGGGCGCAGCATCGACTATTCCAAATGCGCCATTCAGCCCGGCGACGGCGTGGCCGGCGGCATGAACCCCGACCAGCCTGTGCCGGTGTTCAGCTTCATGGGCAACGCCATTCCGCACCCCCAGCAAGTCCCTTGCTGGATCACGCACACCAATGAGCGCACGCACGAGATCATCCGCTCCGGTTTTGACCGCAGCCCCATGTTCACCGGCAAGATCGAGGGCGTGGGCCCGCGCTACTGCCCCAGCGTCGAAGACAAGATCAACCGCTTTGCCGACAAGGACAGCCACCAGATTTTTCTGGAGCCTGAAGGTTTGACCACCCATGAGGTGTACCCCAACGGCATCTCCACCAGCCTGCCGTTTGACATCCAGTACGACCTGGTGCGCAGCATGGCCGGTATGGAAAACGCCCACATCATTCGCCCGGGCTACGCCATCGAGTACGATTACTTCGATCCGCGCTCGCTCAAGAACAGCTTCGAGACCCGGCAGATCCAGGGCCTGTTTTTTGCGGGCCAGATCAACGGCACGACCGGCTACGAAGAGGCGGCGGCCCAAGGCCTGTTCGCCGGACTCAACGCCGCGCTGCAATGCCGGGGTGACGAGGCCTGGCTGCCACGGCGCGACGAGGCGTATCTGGGTGTCTTGGT
>JBFHEQ010000514.1:0-1947 GCA_041584075.1 Hydrogenophaga sp. | reverse complement strand
GGGTGCGCGAAGAGGTGGTGCACCACCGGCGGGAGGCCGAACTGCGGGCACGCCATGGCGACGCCTGCGTGGACGACCTGATCCGCATCCGGGGCTGGCTGCAGAGCCAGCCGGCGGCCCAGCGCGAGACCATGTTGCTGCTGTTGCGCAGCGGCTGGTAGCCTGCCACGCTGAGGGCTTCGCCCGGCCGCCTGAGCGCCTCTTTCTCTTTCTGTGGGTGCGCGCGGCACGTCCCGCCGGAAAGTCAGGTTCTGCGTCTCGGGTATCAGGGAAAACCCTTATTTGCGGGGACAATGGCGGCTTGCTCAACCTGGGGGGCTCCGACCCTGTCCTGACCCGTGATCATTCGCCCGAGGCCACACTGGATCCGCATGCTGTTTGTGCGGCGCGGCTCCATCGTCCACCGCATTTATGGCCAGCAGCTGTTCATCGTGGCCCTGTCTTGTGCCGTCGTGCTCGCGCACGGGCAGTTGTTTGCCTGGAAGGTGACGCTTAATGCCGGCCCTTTCTCCCTGATGGGCGTGGCTTTTGCCATCTTCCTGGGTTTTCGCATCAATGCCAGCTACGACCGCTTCTGGGAGGCGCGCAAACACTGGGGCAGTCTCCTGGTCGAGGCGAGAAACCTCACGCGCCAGGCACTGAGTTTCATCGCCCCTGAGCGCGATGTGCGTCCCTTTGTGCTGGGTCTGATCGGTTTCGCCGCCACCATGCGCAACCAGTTACGGGGGCAGCCTTTGACGCACGGGACATATGGGCTGCTGCCCGAAACACTGCAAGCCAGGCTGACCTCGGCACGCGCTGCGCCGTCGCTGGTGCTGTTGTGGCTGGCCCAATGGCTTGGCACGCACCGGCGCGAACAGGGGCTTGACCCCATGCTCGCCTACAAGATGGAAGACTCGCTGGACAAGCTCTCGATGGCGCTCGGCAGCTGTGAGCGGATCGCCAACACGCCGCTGCCGTTCACCTATTCCGTCATCCTGCACCGCAGCGTGTACCTCTATTGCGCGCTTTTGCCCTTTGGCCTGGTGGACACCATCGGCTGGATGACGCCACTGGTGGTGTCTTTTGTGTCGTACACCTTCTTCGCGTTGGAAGCGCTCAGCGACGAAATCGAAAACCCCTTCGGCACCGATGCCAACGACCTCGCCCTCAACGCCATGGTCGCCGGCATCGATGCCAGCCTGCGCGAGATGCTCGGTGAAACGCCACCCCCGGCACCGCAGCCGGATGCCAACTGTGTGTTGAATTGAGGGGTTGAAGCGCAGGGCGCTCCCCGGCCAAGCCGGGCGGCGTGCGCTCCTGCCTCAGCGCCGGTGCCAAGCGGTCACTCGGCCGTCCCAATGGTCAAGGCCACGTCGGCAATGCCCGCCACGCGCCCGGTGATTTGGTCACCGACCACGGCGGGGCCCACACCTTCAGGCGTTCCGGTGTAGATCAGATCGCCCGGTTGCAGGTGGTAGAAGAGCGAGAGGTCGGCGATGATTTCGCGCACGTTCCAGATCAGTTTGCTCACATCCGAGGCTTGCCGGGTGTCGCCGTTCACCTCGAGCGCGATCGCGCCGTGGTCAACGATCTGGCCTTCCATGGGCACGATGGCGCTGCACACCGAGCCTTGCTCGATGTCCTTGCCCAGGTCCCAGGGGCGGCCCTTGTCGCGCGCCACCAGTTGCAGGTCACGGCGCGTCATGTCCAGACCGGCCCCGTAGCCGTAGATCAGCGTGTGAGCGTCTTCGGCTTTCACGCGAAAACCCGCTTTGCCAATGGCCACGACCATCTCCATCTCAAAATGGTAGTTGCTGGTTTCAGGCGGGTAGGCCACGGTGGCGCCGCTCAACACCAGGGACTGAGGGGATTTGGTGAAGTAAAACGGTCGCTCCACAGCTTTGTCCACCGGCTTGCCCATCTCCACGGCGTGCGCATGGTAGTTGCGGCCGACGCAGAAGATGC
>JBFHEQ010000513.1:0-1982 GCA_041584075.1 Hydrogenophaga sp. | reverse complement strand
CTGGATGTCGAGCAGGTGCTGGTGCAGCGCCAGGCCGATGCTGCCCGGGGTGATCAGGCCCACTTCGCCCTGTTCGCCATCGGCCGCGGACAGTTGCTGCTGCAGGCGCTGGTCTGCGGCGGCCACTTCGGCGCAATAGGCCAGCAAGGCCTGGCCCGCCGGGGTCAGTTCGATCTGGCGCGGGCGCCGGACCAGCAGCAGGCCCAAACGCTCCTCCAGCCGCTGTACATGCTGGCTGACCGCCGCATGCGTCAGGTCCAGCCGTTCAGCGGTTCGGGTGAAATTGCCCAGCTCGACCAGGGTGGAGAACGTGCGCAGCCATTGCGGATTTAGCATAAGGAGATTTTATCAATACCATCACTGATGCGTCATTGTCATTATGGCTATGCATTCCTAAACTGGGTGTTTTCATCCACCACAAGGCGCTCTTCATGTCCATGGTTTATCCCCGCAGCTTTTCCCACATCGGGCTCTCCGTCACCGACCTTGACGCCGCCGTCAAGTTCTACGCCGAGGTCATGGGCTGGTACCTGATCATGGCGCCCACCACCATCAGCGAAGACGATTCGGCCATTGGCGTGATGTGCACCGATGTGTTCGGCGCGGGCTGGGGCTCGTTCCGCATCGCCCACCTGTCCACCGGTGACCGCATCGGCGTGGAGATTTTCGAGTTCCGCAATGCAGCGAAACCCGACAACAACTTCGAATACTGGAAGACCGGCATCTTCCACTTCTGCGTGCAAGACCCCGATGTGGAAGGCCTGGCCGCCAAGATCGTGGCCGCGGGCGGCAAGCAGCGCATGCCCGTGCGTGAATATTTCCCCGGCGAAAAACCCTACCGCATGGTCTACATGGAAGATCCGTTTGGCAACATCCTGGAGATTTACAGCCACAGCTACGAGCTGACCTACTCGGCCGGCGCTTACGGGCAGCCCGATCCCCAGGTGGGCTGACCCTGGCGGTGCTTTGGGGTCAAGTGGGTGCTTGCCGGAGGGGCTGACTGGACCTGTTGGCGCCGCCTGCTGCACGCATACTCAAGGGAATGATTCAGAAGCCATGGCGTTGACACGTCGACAACGCCGTTGGCCCGCCCGCTCTATTCCCGGAGGCCTCATGGTCGCAACCCCGCAAAACGATACGTCCCACGCCCCTTCTTATTACGCCCACTCGGCCAACCCTTCGCCGTCGCGCCCACCGCTGCAAGGCAGCATCGAGGCCGACGTGTGCATTGTGGGCGGGGGCTACACCGGCCTCTCGGCGGGCATCGCCCTGGCCGAAGCGGGGATGAAGGTCGTGATCCTGGAGCAGGCGCGCGTGGGCTGGGGCGCCTCGGGGCGCAACGGCGGGCAGATCGTGCACAGCTTTTCGCGCGATATCGACGTGATCGAGCGCAGCTACGGGAAGGCCGTGGCCGCACCGCTGGCGGGCATGATGTTTGAAGGCGCGCAGGTCATCCGCGAGCGCGTGGCCAAATACAACATCGACTGCGATCTGAAAGACGGCGGCATCTTTTCCGCCATCAGCCCGCGCAAAGCCAAAGGCCTGCAAGAACAAAAGCAACTCTGGGAAAAGCTCGGCCACCCAGGCATGACGCTGGTCGACACCCCGGCCGATGTGCGCCGATACGTCAACACCGACCGCTACAGCGCCCTGCTCATCGACCCCACCGGCGGCCATTTCCACCCGCTCAATCTGGCGCTGGGTGAAGCCGCTGCGCTGGAGAGTTTGGGCGGCACCATTTATGAAACCTGCGCCGTGGTCAAGATCGATCGCGGCGAGCCCGCCACCGTGCACACGGCCCAAGGTAAGGTGCGCGCGCGTTATGTGATCGTGGCCTGCAACGCCTACATCGGCGATCTGGAGCCCAAGCTGGCCAGCAAATCCATGCCCTGCGGCACCCAGATCATCACCACCGAGCCGCTGGGCGCACTGGCCGACGAACTCGTTCCCTCGGATTTCTGCGTGGAAGACAACAACTTCCT
>JBFHEQ010000512.1:0-2004 GCA_041584075.1 Hydrogenophaga sp. | reverse complement strand
GATGCTGTGGCCCACGATGGGCGCAGTGAGCGCGGCCACCACAAGGCGCTCCAGATCGTCGTAACTCATCCAGGTGGCGAGCATGCGCCGGTCTTTCGGTTCGGGAAACGATGAGCCAATGCGCAGGCTCACGGTCTCGATGCCCCAGCGATCCCAGTAGAGTTGCGCCAGGTCTTCGCCGAAGGCTTTTGACAATCCGTAAAAGCCGTCGGGCCTGGGCGGGGTGTTCGGGCTGATGACCTCGTCCTGCCGATAGAAACCCGTCACGTGGTTGGAGCTCGCGAAGACGATGCGCTTGACGCCTTGCTGGCGAGCCCCTTCATACAGGTTCACGGCACCCACAATGTTGCCGGCGAGAATCTGTTCCCAAGCTTGCTCGGTGGAGACGCCGCCCATGTGCACCACGGCGTCCACGCCTTGCAACAAAGCGAGCACGCCTGCTTTGTCGGCCAGGTCGACGATGGCGGTTTCTTCACCCTCCCCGGCTGCGCCGATGTCGCTGCGGTCGCTCACGCGCAGCACATGGCAATAGGCCTTGAGGCGCGGGCGCAGCACCTGGCCCAGGTTGCCGGCGGCACCGGTGAGCAAGAGTCGGCCAAATTTCAAGGGTGAGGCGGGTTGTTTCAACATGGGGTGAAGCTCCTTGGGTGTTTCACGATACGGCGGTTCATGCCTTGAAGCGGGCGGCCAGGGCTTGGGCGCTGTCACGCAACAGATTCTGATCGGCGCCCACGGCCACAAACACGCAGCCCTGGGCCACGAAGTGTTTCGCCAAGCTTTCGTCGCCGGTGAGGATGCCGGGGGCCTTGCCACAGGCGCGGATCCGGGCGATGGTCTGATCGATCACCTTCAACACCTCGGGGTGTTTGGGGTTGCCCAAATGGCCGAGCGCCGCCGACAGGTCCCCGGGACCGATGAAAACACCACTCACGCCGTCCACGGCAGCGATGGCTTCGAGGTTGTTCAGGCCTTCCACCGTTTCGATCTGCACCAGGACACACAGCTCTTCGGCACAGCGTTGGGCATAGTCCTGGATGCGGCCGTAACCGCTCGCGCGGGGCGCACCGGCGTAGCCGCGCACGCCAAGAGGTGGGTAGCGTGTGGCGGCCACCGCCTGTCGGGCTTCTTCAGCGGTCTGCACGTAGGGCACCAGGAAAGATTGCACGCCGATGTCAAGCAGGCGCTTGAACGTCACCGCGTCGTTCCACGGCACACGCACCACCGGCGATGCGCTGCTGCCCATCATGGCCTGCAGCTGGGAAAGGATGTCGGGCAACTCGTTGGGCGAGTGCTCCATGTCGAGCACCAGCCAGTCGAAACCGCAATGGGCAATGATCTCGGTGCTGATGGGGCTGCACAGGTGCGACCACAGGCCGATCTGCTGCTGGCCCGAATGGATGGCGTGCTTGAACCGGTTGACGGGCAAGTCCATGAAGGGTCTCCTGGTGGTCTTTTGTTTGGGGGATCGCGGGGAAATCAGGTGGCCGCTGCAGGCTGGCTGGCGGGCGTCGGCATCCGGCCGTCAGGCCGCCGGGTCGCCGGCGATCTGGAAGTTGGCGGCCACTTCCAGCGCACGCACCAGCCCGGAATGGTCCCAGGCCGCGCCACCCAGGGCCACGCAGCTGTTCATCATCTGGGCTGCGCTTGCGGTGTGGGGCAGGGAAAGGCCCAGCGCCTTGGCACCTTCGAGCGCCAGGCTCAGGTCTTTCTGGTGCAGCTCGATGCGAAAACCGGGGTTGAAGCTGCGTTGGATCATGCGTTCGCCGTGGACTTCCAGAATGCGGCTGGCCGCAAAGCCGCCCATGAGCGCCTGGCGCACCTTGGCCGGGTCGGCGCCGGCCTTGGCGGCAAACAGCAGGGCCTCGCCCACGGCCTCGATATTGAGCGCCACGATGATCTGGTTGGCCACTTTGCAGGTCTGGCCGTCGCCCACGCCGCCCACCAGCGTGATGTTTTTGCCCATGAGCTCAAAAAGGGGTTTGACCTTTTCAAACGAGGCATCGG
>JBFHEQ010000511.1:0-2025 GCA_041584075.1 Hydrogenophaga sp. | reverse complement strand
GTCAGCCGCGGGGATCCGCTCATCGCGCGCAAGCTCAACACCCTCAACACCCTCAGCGACCGAAGTCTCTGACCTTGTGCGCTTCGCTCCGTCGGAGGTTTCCGCCCCGCCACCACAAGCCACCAGCGAAACCACCCCCAGCCAGAGCACACACAGATTGACCCGTTTCGACAGGCGCAAGAAATGGTCCGGTCTGGCCGCCGCTGGCATGGGGCTGCTGCACGTCATGAAGTTCTCCTGGGGCAGGGTTGCAACGAAAAATCGATGCTAGAACTTTTCGTTACGAGCAGACAGTGCCGAAAGTCATGTTTTGGGAGCGGTTTCCCCTGAAATACAACATTTCACGGGGGAAAGGCACTGCACCCAGCCCGCCACCAAGCAAGCCAGGGAAAGCCCATTCACAGTCTGTTCAGACGCCGTATGACCACTGAACCGGTGAATGCAACAACCCTGCCCGAACACGATGGAGGCGCGAGCCTCCTCAATCTGGGCAAGCGCCGCGCGCCCGCAGTCAAGCCAGGAAACGATGACGGACGGGATACAGGTCACGCTTCCGAGCGACCCACCGCGCCTCATGTCCAGACCGGGACACGGCCCGACGAACCGGGCCAAGCTGAAGCAGCCAGCGAAAACTCGGGCTCAGGCGGCCACCACAGGCGGATCCACAAGCTCCCCCGCCTCGATCGTGATACGCCGCTCGCAGCGCTGGGCAATGGCCAGATCGTGGGTCACCAGCACCAGCGTGGTGCCCAGCTCCCGGTTGAGCTCAAACATCAACTCCATCACCTTGGCGCCGGTAGCAAAATCAAGGCTGCCGGTAGGCTCATCGGCCAGCAAAACCGCAGGACGCACCACAAACGCACGCGCCAGGGCCACGCGCTGCTGCTCACCGCCAGAGAGCACCTTGGGGTAGCTGTTCAAACGCTCACCCAGGCCCACCCGCTGCAACATCTGGGTGGCCGCAGCGCGGGCGTCTTTGCGCCCGCCCAGCTCCAGCGGCAGCATCACGTTCTCCAGCGCCGACAGGTTGGCCAGCAGCTGGAAGCTCTGAAACACGAAGCCCACCTTTTCGGCCCTCAGGGCGGCGCGTTCGTCCTCGGTGCGCTGGTAGAGGTCCACGCCATCGATCTTCACCGTACCCTGGCTGGGCGTGTCCAGCCCCGCAATGATGGACAACAAGGTGCTTTTGCCCGAACCCGACGCGCCCACGATGGCCGCAGTCTCCCCGGCCTGCAAGGAGAAATCGATATCGCGCAAAATGGTCAGTGTTCCCGTGGAATCGGTCACCGACTTGAACACGTGTTGCACCGCAATCATCACATCTGACATGGCTTTGACCAGTAAAGGGTTCGCAAGTTGAAACGTCGTCACTTTAACGCCCTGCTCCCTCTCGGCCTGATGCTGGGGTCATTGGCGCGACCTTCCGGCGCATTTGCACAGGCAAAAACCCCCACCATCCTGGTCGTGGGCGATTCGCTGAGCGCCGAGTACGGCGTGCGGCGCGGCACCGGCTGGGCCTCCCTGCTGCAGCAGAAACTGATTGAAGCCAAGCGCCCTGAGCGCATGGTGAATGCCGGCATCAGCGGCGACACCACGGCGGGAGGACGCTCCCGCCTGCCGGCTTTGCTGCGGCAACACCAACCCAGCGTCGTGATCATCGAGCTGGGCGGCAACGACGCTTTGCGCGGCATGCCCCTCTCGACCACCCGCGCCAACCTGGTCGCCATGACCAAAGCCGCCAGAGCCGCAGGCGCCGAGGTGTTGCTGGTGGGCATGGAAATGCCGCCCAACTATGGTGCCCGGTACACGCAGGAGTTTCGCGAGCTCTTCAAGAAAGTGGCCGACAGCGAACGCACCGGGCTGGTGCCATTCTTGCTGGCCGGCGTGGCCGACCGCCCCGATGCGCTCACCCTGTTTCAGAGCGACCGCATCCATCCCAACGAGAAGGCACAACCCATACTGGCCGACAACGTTTGGCCAGCACTGCAAAAACTGCTTCCTGAAAAGTGAGACGAGGGCCCATGC
>JBFHEQ010000510.1:0-2043 GCA_041584075.1 Hydrogenophaga sp. | reverse complement strand
CGCTTGACACACTCCTTGACCCTCAGATCGTAGAACTCGATCCGGTCGCGCTGGGCGCGTTGCTGGCCCCGCCAGTCGCAAGTTTCAAACCGGTGTTTGGCCCTTGCCGACTCGGTGCGAAACAGCTGATAGTGCCGGTTGAAGCCATCCATCATCGCCTTGGCGATGTCGTGCGCAACGGGGGAGTCCAGGCGACGTGGAAACACGGCGGCGCTCGTCAACGGCGGAGTCAGCGATCGCTGCGGCGCTTGGCTGCCACGCCGTCCACCGCAGCCCAATAAACGGTCTCGAGGTCCTCGGGGCCATCGACCGTCATCACCATGTCGCGCAGCAATCCGTCGCTGAGGGCGTAAACCCAGGCGTGCAAGGTGAGCGCCTGCCCGCGGCCCCAGGCGTCTTGCACCACCGTGGACTGGGCCACGTTCATCACCTGCTCGATGGCGTTGAGTTCACACAAAACGTCCACCTGTTCGCCTGCGGGCGTGGCCGCGATCAGGCTCGCGTGCTGGTCGCGCACGTCCTTGATGTGGCGCAGCCAGTTGTCGGCCAGGCCTACGCGCGTGTCATGGAGCGCAGCTTTCACGCCGCCACAGCCGTAGTGGCCCACCACCATCAGGTGTTTCACCTTGAGTTGGTCCACCGCAAACTGGATGGTGGAGAGGCAGTTGAGATCGGTCGGCACCACCACGTTGGCCACGTTGCGGTGCACGAACACCTCGCCCGGCGCCAGCCCCGTGATCTGGTTGGCCGGCACGCGGCTGTCGGAGCAGCCGATCCACATGTACTGCGGGCTTTGCTGTGCGATCAGATCGGTGAAGAACGTCGGCTTTTCCCGCACCATGGCCGCAGCCCACTCGCGGTTGTGTTCAAAGAGGTCTTGAAGCTTGGAGGACATGGGTATTCGTTCGCAGTAGGTAGATGGTGCCCATTGTCACGCAGAGCGATTTCTGGGGCAGGCGGTGGTGATCCGCCGATCGAGTTCGGTCAGCATCGGCCGCCGGGCCGGGATCTATCGCTGCGCGCCAAGCGGTTGCCAGACATGGAGAACATGGGTGCGTGTCAGGCGAACAGCGTGCGGCTCCGCAGGGGCCTGCCAGGCACCCGAGGTCTTTGCTCGGCCTATGATGGCGCTGGGCCACGTGATGGTCAAAGGAGCGAGATGCGCCAGGTGCTGGACATGGGCATGCCGGCTGCTCAGCGACGACGGGGTTGATGAAGCGGGCGCCGGCTGCGCGGTCAACCCGGCATGGTGGGCACGCCAGGGTGACCTTAGGGCCGGGCGCCTCAATGGCCCAATTCCTGGTCAAGCCGCGGGACCGACTCCCCGGGTTACCTTGGCGGTTTTGCCGTGGCCCCGCCCATCCTCCCTGGCGGCGCGGTTCCGGGGAACGCCTGTTCAGCGACAGGCTTACTGAAAGATGCGTCCGCCAGCGCCAAACATCGCAAAGTCGACGTAGCGCGATGCTGCGCGTTTGGAATCGCTGAAGTCGAGCACAAAGCCCCCCACATCCACCGAGCGGGATGCATTCAGTGCATCGGTCACCTTCGACGATGTGGGGTCCTTGATACCCTTCAGAACACTCACCAGCGCCTTGGCGCTGATGAAGCCCTCCAGCGAGCGCGAGCGGAAGTCTGCGTCTTTGGAGTTTTCCTTCAACTGCAGGTATTCCCGCACGACCAGCAGATTGGACCTCTGCACCAGAGGGGTGACAACCGAAAACGCGTAGCCCCTGGCCAGATCCGGACCCAGTTCGTTCAACAGTGCATCGGTATCGATCACCGAAATACCGTAAAGCGTGGCCTTGCCCCCCGCAGCAGCGTACTGCCGTACGAACGCGATGGCCGGTGCCGTACTCGACGCCAGAAAGACTGCCTGGACATTGGCTGCGGCGATCTCGGCCACCGCCTTGTCCACCGCCACCGTGTTGCGGGGATAGCCGCTGAGCACGACCAAGTCCAGGCCGTGCTGCTGGGCCGCCACCTGTGCCCCGATGATCACATCGCGACCAAAGGCGTCGTCCTGAAACAGCATGGCCACGCGCT
>JBFHEQ010000509.1:0-2060 GCA_041584075.1 Hydrogenophaga sp. | reverse complement strand
GGCCTTGCGCGCCGCCGGCTCGCTGACGTGCAGGGTCACCGTGCGCGGCGCGATGTCGATGCCGAGCTCGGCCGCCTTGATCACCTCCAGCGGCTTCTTCTTGGCCTTCATGATGTTGGGTAGCGTGATGAAGCGCGGCTCATTCAGGCGCAGGTCGGTCGTGATCACGGCCGGCAGCTTCATGGCCAGGGTTTCCAGGCCACCGTCGATCTCGCGCGTGATGGTGGCGGTGTCGCCGCTGAACTGCACCTTGGAGGCGAAGCTGGCCTGGGCCCAGCCCATCAGCGCGCCGAACATCTGGCCAGTCTGGCCAGCGTCGTCATCAATCGCCTGCTTGCCAAAGATGGCAAACTGAACGCCCTCTTTTTGGGCCACATGCTGCATCAGCTTGGCCACCGCGAGCGGTTCGAGCGCGGCGTCGGTTTCAACCAGCACGGCGCGATCGGCGCCGATGGCCATCGCGCTGCGCAGCGTCTCCTGGCAAGCGGTCGGGCCACAGGACACGACGATCACTTCAGAAGCGACACCGGCCTCCCTGAGGCGCACCGCCTCTTCGCAGGCGATCTCGTCGAACGGGTTCATGGACAATTTCTGGTTCGCGAGATCGACTCCCGAACCGTCGGACTTGACGCGGGCCTTGACGTTGTAGTCCAGCACCCGCTTGACAGCGACCAATATCTTCACTTTATCTCCATAGGGTTAAAAAATAAACAATTCAAAACCGGCAAGAACGCAGCCCGAAGCCGGCCCCTTCAATCACGGCTCACTCCCACTTCCAGTCCTTGTACATCTCCCGCAGCTTGGTCTTGAGGAACTTGCCGGTCGAAGTACGCGGGATTTCATTCACGAAAGCGAAACCTTCGGGCAACTGCCACTTGGCGAACGTCTTGGCCAGATGATCGCGAATCTCTTCCCCAGTGGCACTCATGCCAGGGCGCAACACCACCACCGCCAGCGGCCGCTCGGCCCAGCGCGGGTGCGGCACCGCGATCACAGCTGCCTCCAGCACCGCCGGATGCCCCATCACGGCGTTTTCCAGATCGACCGAACTAATCCATTCGCCGCCCGACTTGATCAAATCCTTGGTGCGATCGGTCAACTGCAGAAAACCCTCGGAGTCGATGCAGCCGACATCACCTGTGCGCAGCCAGCCATCGGCAGTGAAGCTGCTTTCGTTGATGGGCAGATCGTGATAGGAGCCGGTAATCCATGACCCACGCACCTGAATCTCGCCGACCGACCGCCCATCCCACGGTACTTCACCGTTGTCGCCGACCAGCCGAATCTCAACCAATGGCGCGGCCATGCCCTGCTTGATACGGAAGGCATATTGCTCTTCCTTGGGCAGTGCCCGCATGGAAGGTTTGAGCGAGGACACGGTACCCAGCGGCGAAGTCTCGGTCATGCCCCAAGCAGTGCCGACTTCAAGACCAAACTCATCGAAACCACGGAACAAGGATTCGGGTGCCGCAGAGCCGCCCACCATCATGCGCATGCCAGGCACCAGGTCGTACTTGCCCGGGTTTGCACGCAGCGTCTGCAGCAGCGACAACCAGATGGTGGGCACACCACCGGTGACGGTGACCCGCTCGCGCTGGTACAAGTCGAGCAGCGATTCTGAGTCGAGTTGCGGGCCGGGAAACACCAGCTTGGCACCGACGAAAGTTGAGACGAATGGCAAACCCCATGCGTTGGCGTGGAACATTGGCACCACCGGCAGCACTGTGTCAGTACCCGACACGTTGATCCCCCCTGGCAGTGCCGCCACGAGCGTGTGCAGCACGGTGGAGCGGTGCGAATAGACGACACCCTTGGGGCTGCCCGTGGTGCCCGAGGTGTAGCACATGCCGCAGGGCGCGTTTTCATCGACTTCAACACATTTGAAGTCATCAGTCGCTCCACCGATGAAGCCTTCATAGTCCTCGTACCCCTGCGGCACCGGCTTGCCTGTCAGCGGCACCACAATGATGCGCTCGAAGTTGACATCCTTGGCGAACTGCGCCAGCAACGGCAGCAAAACATCGTCGACGATCAGGAAACGGTCCTTGGCGTGGTTGACG
>JBFHEQ010000508.1:0-2111 GCA_041584075.1 Hydrogenophaga sp. | reverse complement strand
GGTGTGCACTCGTCGAGCTGCATCACGATGTC
Organism: Hydrogenophaga sp.; assembly: GCA_041584075.1. Classification (GTDB taxonomy): domain Bacteria; phylum Pseudomonadota; class Gammaproteobacteria; order Burkholderiales; family Burkholderiaceae_C; genus Hydrogenophaga. The sequence continues at coordinate 2,079 of JBFHEQ010000508.1, read as the reverse complement.
GGAATTCAGTCCGGTCTGGATCTGCATGCTGACCTCGGGCGACATGAAGAGCTTGTCGCCGTTGACCGGGCTGGCGAAGGTGACGCCTTCTTCCGTGATCTTGCGCATGGCGCCCAGGCTCCAGACCTGGAAGCCGCCCGAGTCGGTCAGGATGGGTTTGTGCCACTGCTCGAAGGCGTGCAGGCCGCCGAAGCTTTTCATCACGTCCTGGCCGGGGCGCATCCACAAATGGAAGGTGTTGCCCAGAATGATCTGGGCGCCCATGTCGTGCAGGCTCTGGGGCATGACGCCCTTGACCGTGCCGTAGGTGCCGACGGGCATGAAGATGGGGGTTTCAACCACGCCGTGGTTGAGGGTGAGGCGACCGCGGCGGGCGTGGCCTTCGGTCTTGAGCAGTTCAAATTGGAGCATGGGCGACATTGTCGCCGAGCGCCGCCCGGTAGCCGCTGAACAGGGGCTATTGCACGGGCGCCACGTTGACGCTGACAACGGCCTGTTCGGAGCCCTGAGCCGATCGCTCCGCGTGGTTCCAGCCCCAGGCCATCAAAACAGCCACGGTCAACGACAACAACAAAGCCAAGCCCAAGCGAACCAACATCTCGATCAAATCAATCCCCACAACGCAAACAGTCCAGTGGCCTATTGTGGGTGCTCCGGGCACGCGGCCAGCCTTCAGGCCGTCTGAAGGTGTTACAAATCCCTGCGCAGCGGACCTGTTGCCGGTGGATGTCGTGCTTTTTTAACACTTGAGGTGGCAAATGCCCCTGGGTCAGCCTGGTCGGCGTTGGAGCAACATGGCGTCGCCATAGCTGAAGAAGCGGTAGCGCTGGGCCACAGCGTGCGCGTACAAGGCCATCACATGCTCATGGCCGGCCAGTGCACTGACCAGCATCATCAGCGTTGACTTGGGCAGGTGGAAGTTGGTGACCAGCAGGTCCACCACCTGGAATTCGAACCCGGGTGTGATGAAGATGTTGGTGTCACCCTCGGTTTCGCCCGAGCGCGCCCAGCTTTCCAGCGTGCGCACGGTGGTGGTGCCCACCGCCACCACCCGGCCACCGCGTGCGCGGCAGTCGGCGATGGCCTGCACGGTCGCGGGCGGGATGGCGTAGCGCTCGTGGTGCATCACGTGCTCGCTGATCTGCTCGGTTTTCATGGGGGCAAAGGTGCCGGCGCCCACGTGCAATGTGACGCTGGCGCGTTCGACGCCACGGGCCTCCAGCGCCGAGAGAACGCCCTCATCGAAGTGCAGCGCGGCGGTGGGCGCGGCCACGGCGCCGGGCACGCGGGCAAACACGGTCTGGTAGCGGCGCTCGTCATCGGCGTCGTCTGCGTGGGTGATGTAGGGTGGCAGCGGCACATGGCCGTGGCGCTCCATCAGCTCGTAAGGGGTTTCGCCGGCCGGCCCTTGGAGGCGCAGGCGAAACAGCTGGCCCTGTGCGTCGGGCCAGCGGTCGATGAAGTTGGCGTCGAACCCGCCGCCCCGGAGGCCGCCCACCAAGTGCAGCAAACCACCGGGCTGGGGCTTTTTGCTGACCCGGAAATGCACCACCACCTCGTTGCCGCTGCCGTCGCTGGCCTCGTGGGGCAACAACACCCGCTCGATCAGGATCTCGAACTTGCCGCCGCTGGCCTTTTCACCAAACAGCCGGGCTTTGACCACCTGGGTGTCGTTGAACACCAGCAAGTCGCCGGCGCGCAGTTGATCGGGCAGTTCGCGAAAGATGCGGTCGACGGGTGCTTCGCCAGTACCGTCCAGCAGGCGCGAGGCGCTGCGCTCTGCGGCCGGGTGTTGCGCGATCAGTTCGTCGGGCAGGGAGAAGTCGAAATCGGCGACGGTGAAGCCGCGGGGGGGCGCTGGGTGCATGTGTCTTGAGGGCCGGACAGACCCGTTCCAAGGTGAGAGATGGGCGGCGATTACAAAGGGTGTCGATTGTCGCAGAGCGACCGCGTCCCTCAGCGGGGGCGGTAGAGCTTGAACAGCTGTTCGGGTCCGACGCTGAAGTAATCGGCCGGGCCGCCACCGCGCAAGACGTGTTCAGCGTTGGCGGTGTCGTACTTGCCGTCTTTCAGCAGCCG
>JBFHEQ010000507.1:0-2124 GCA_041584075.1 Hydrogenophaga sp. | reverse complement strand
GCCCTCCACCGCCAAAGGGGTGCGCCGGGCGAGCGAGGTGTTGATGAAGCGTTATTACTGGGCGGCCAAGGCGGTGACCCAGCTGAACCAGATTCTGCTGCTCAACATCGAAGAGTGGCTGGCCAATGACGAGATTGGCGTCGACCGGCGGCGCCCGATCAATGAACGGTTTTTCGACAAAGGCGGCATGCTGGAAGTCGCTCATGACGATCTGTATGTGCAGCAGCCCCATGCCATCCTGGAAACCTTCCTGATCTACCAGACCACCCTGGGCATCAAGGGGTTGTCGGCGCGCACGCTGCGGGCCTTGTTCAATGCGCGGCCGGTGATGAACGCGGCTTTTCGGGCGGATCCGGCCAACCGTGCGATGTTCCTGCGCATGTTGCAGGAACCCGAAGGCATCACCCACGCCCTTCGGCTGATGAACGAGACGTCGGTGCTGGGGCGCTACCTGTGGGTCTTCCGGCACATCGTGGGGCAGATGCAGCACGACCTGTTCCACGTGTACACGGTGGACCAGCACATCCTCATGGTGGTGCGCAACGTGCGCCGCTTTTTCATTGCCGACCATTCGCATGAGTACCCGTTTTGCTCGCAGCTCGCTGCGGGCTGGGACAAGCCCTGGATCCTTTACATCGCAGCCCTCTTCCACGATATCGCCAAAGGCAGGGGGGGAGACCACTCGGAGCTGGGCGCACACGATGTCCGGGTGTTTTGCCGCCAGCACGGCATCGCCAAGGAAGACACGCAGCTGATCGAGTTCCTCGTGTCTGAGCACCTGACCATGAGCCGCATGGCCCAGAAGGAGGACCTCAGCGACCCCGATGTGATCAGCGCGTTTGCCAAGCGTGTCGGCAACGAGCGCTACCTGACTGCGCTGTATCTGCTGACCGTGGCCGATATCCGGGGCACCAGCCCCAAGGTGTGGAATGCCTGGAAAGGCAAGCTGCTCGAAGACCTCTATCGCTACACACTGCGCGCACTGGGTGGGCGCGCTCCCGACCCGCTGGCCCTGATCGAATCGCGCAAGCGCGAGGCCATGGCCATCATGGCTTTGCATGCCCTGCCCCACGAGGCCCACAAGGCGTTGTGGGACCGGCTCGATGTGAGCTACTTCATGCGCCACCAGGCCGACGAGATCGCCTGGCACACCCGTGCCTTGAGCCGTCAACTGGCGCAAAAGGGCATGGCGCGAACCGCAGCGGCCTCCCGGCCTGCTGCGGGCGAAGCCGGGGAAGCCTCTGCTGCGGTCCTGGACCGTTGCATCGTCAAAGCGCGCCTTTCACCCGCTGGTGGCGGTTTGCAGGTGGTGGTGTACGCCCCCGATCAGACCGATCTTTTCGCCCGCATCTGCGGATATTTCGACGAGTCGGATTTCAGCATTCTGGATGCGCGGGTGCACACCACACGCGATGGCCACGCGCTGGACACCTTCCAGATAGTGGCCCCCACCCTTGCTGAGCACTACCGGGAGCTCACCGGCATGGTGGAAAACCGGCTGGCCCAGACCATTGACGCACGCGGCCCACTGCCGCCACCGGCCATGGGCCGCGTTTCGCGCCGGGTCAAGAGCTTCCCGGTGACGCCGCGGGTGGATCTGAAGCCCGACGAAAAAGCCCAACGCTGGTTGTTGTCGATCTCGGCCAGTGACCGAAACGGCTTGCTGTACTGCATCTCACGCGTCTTGGCCCAGTATGAACTGAGCGTGGAGCTGGCCAAGATCACCACTCTGGGCGAGCGTGTGGAAGACACGCTGCTCATCAGTGGTCCGCAACTCCAGGTCAACAAACGGCAGATTGCTTTCGAGACGGAGTTGTTGCAAACACTCAAAGGCTGAAAGGCTGGAAGGCTTGCACTGCATGGCAGGCCATTCCGCTTCTTGATGGCCTGTCGCGCCAGACCAGCAGGTAACGGCGCCGATGAAAGCGCAGGACTGAATACCTCAGTCTGACCGGCTTTTGCTCAACAGTCAGACCAAGGTTGTTCATGACCGCGCGAAGACGGCCGAGCCATCAAACAGGGAACTGCGCGCCGGGCTGGGGCAAGTCCGCTTCCTCAGCGTGTTTCGACTTCGCTGGCGCCACACCAAACAGACGCCCAAAGAACAGCGACACGTCGTCCACG
>JBFHEQ010000506.1:0-2147 GCA_041584075.1 Hydrogenophaga sp. | reverse complement strand
GACATCTACGCCTACTGCGAGCAGATGGAGCTCAATGTGGACACGCTGATCCACGAAGTGGGCGCGGGCCAAATGGAGATCAACTTCTTCCACGCCGACCCGCTGAGCCTGGCCGACGAGGTGTTCTTCTTCAAGCGCACGGTGCGCGAAGCGGCGATGCGCCACGACATGTACGCCACCTTCATGGCCAAGCCCATCGCCGGCGAGCCGGGCAGCGCCATGCACATCCACCAGAGCATCGTCGACAAAAAAACCGGCAAGAACATCTTCAGCGGCGCCGACGGCGGCCCGACGGATGCCTTCCACCACTACATCGGCGGCCTGCAGCGTTACATTCCGTCGGCCATGGTGCTGGTGGCGCCGTACGTGAACAGCTACCGCCGCCTGTCGCGCAACTCGGCGGCGCCCATCAACATCGAGTGGGGTCACGACAACCGCACGGTGGGCATCCGTTCGCCCATCGCTTCGGCCCAGGCGCGCCGCGTGGAAAACCGCGTGATCGGTGCCGATGCCAACCCCTACATCGCCATGGCCATGACCCTGGCTTGCGGTTATCTGGGCATGAAGAACAAGGTCCAGCCCAAGGCCGAGATGAAGGGCGACGCCTACCTGGCGCCCTATTCTTTGCCCCGCAGCCTGGGCGAAGCGCTCGACTGGCTCAAGCGCGAGCCCGAGTTGCACGAGGTGCTGGGCAAAGAATTCGTGACCATCTACTCCGAAATCAAGGAACTGGAGTACGACGAGTTCATGAAGGTGATCTCGCCGTGGGAGCGCGAGCACCTGCTCTTACACGTGTAACCCCCCGCGCCGCTGAACAGACAACCCCCCTGCGCCACGCCTGCGGCGTGTCACCCCCCAAGGGGCAACGCTGGCGGACCGGCAAAGCCGGATCCGCGGCGTTCTCGGCTAGACCGCCCCTCGTTTGGAGAGATTGCATGAACACATCCACCCTTGTTTCGCCACCGGCTTTGGTCCAGCGCGACCAGAAGCACGACACCGCTGCGGTGCAGGCTTTGGACAGTGCGCACTTCATCCACCCGTTCACCGACCACGCCGACCTGGCCGCGCAAGGTTCCAAGGTGATTGTGAGGGCGGACAACATCCATGTCTTCGATTCCGAAGGCCACAAGATGCTGGACGCCATGAGTGGCCTGTGGTGTGTGAACGCGGGGTATGCGCGCAAGGAGCTGGCCGACGCGGCGTACCAGCAGATGATGACGCTGCCGTTCTACAACAACTTCTTCAACACCACCAACGTACCGGCCGTGAAGCTGGCGGCCAAGCTGGCAACGCTGGCCCCGGAGGTGGACGGGCGCAGTTTCAAACACGTCTTTTATTCCAGCAGCGGTTCCGAGAGCAACGACACCAACGTGCGCATGGTGCGGCGCTACTGGGACTTGCTGGGGCAGCCTCAGCGCAAGGTCATCATTGGCCGCCTGAACGGCTACCACGGTTCGACCATGGCGGGCGCATCTCTGGGCGGCATGAGCGGCATGCACGCGCAGGGCGACTTGCCCATTCCCGACATCCTGCACATCGAGCAGCCGAACTTCGCCGAAAAGGCCATGCCGGGTGAAAGCGCTGCCGACTTCGGATTGCGCGCGGCGCGCTGGCTGGAGGAAAAGATTCTCCAGATCGGCCCCGACCGGGTGGCCGCCTTCATCGGTGAGCCGGTGCAGGGTGCTGGCGGTGTGATCATCCCGCCCGACACCTACTGGCCCGAGATCCAGCGCATCGTCGACCAATACGGCATCTTGCTCATCTCCGACGAGGTGATCTGCGCCTTTGGCCGCCTGGGCCACTGGTTTGCCTACGAGAAATTCGGCTACAAGCCCGATCTGGTGACATTTGCCAAAGGCGTGACCAGCGGGTATGTGCCCTTGGGCGGGGTGATGGTGGGGGACCGCGTGGCCAAGGTGCTCATCGAGCAGGGTGGTGAGTTCAACCACGGCTACACCTACTCCGGCCATCCGGTGGCCTGCGCGGTGGCCCTGGCCAACATCGAACTGATGGAGCGCGAAGGCCTGGTGGACCGCGTGAAGAACGACACGGGGCCGTATCTGGCGCAGCGTTTTGAAGCGCTGAAGGCGCACCCCCTGGTGGGCGCGGCTGAAACCTGCGGATTTGTCGGTGGCATCACCCTGGTG
>JBFHEQ010000505.1:0-2174 GCA_041584075.1 Hydrogenophaga sp. | reverse complement strand
TCCACAATCTTGGGCGCCAGGCCTTCGGTCGGCTCGTCGATGATGATGAGGTCGGGGTCACCCATCAAGGTGCGACACAGCGTCAGCATCTGCTGCTCGCCGCCCGACAGGACGCCCGCCTCCGTGTGCTCCCGCTCCTTGAGTCGGGGGAACATGGCATACATGTCGTCGAAACTCCAGCGGGCACCTTTCCCGTTGCCTTTCTGGCCCAGCAGCAGATTCTGGTGCACCGTGAGTTTGGGGAAAATGTCGCGGTTCTCGGGCACATAACCCAGACCGAGGTGGGCAATCTCAAACGGCTTCTTGCCCTGGACGGACTGTCCTTTCCAGTCGACCTGGCCGGTGCAGTCGACCAAGCCCATGATGGCCTTGGCGGTGGTGGAGCGTCCAGAACCGTTGCGCCCCATCAGGGCCACGATTTCGCCTTTGCCCACCTCAAACGACACCCCGTGCAACACGTGACTCTTGCCGTAGTAAGCATGAAGATCGTTGACTTTAAGCATGGCTGGCTCCTTCATCCTCTTCTTCCAGCACCGCGCCGAGGTAGGCCTCCTGGACACGCGCATTGGCGCGAACCGCGTCGGGCGTGTCGAAAGCCAGTACCTCGCCGTAGACCACCACGGCAATCTTGTCGGCCAGGCCAAACACCACACCCATGTCATGCTCCACCGTGAGCAAGGTCTTGCCCACCGTCACCTCACGGATGAGTTCGATGAAACGTGTGGTTTCGGAATTGCTCATGCCGGCCGTCGGCTCGTCGAGCAAGATCACGTTGGCGCCTCCGGCGATGGTGATGCCAATCTCCAGCGCGCGCTGCTCGGCGTAGGTCAGATTCATCGCCAGGGTGTCACGCTTCTTGTCGAGATGGATCATGTGCATGAGCTGCTCGGCGCGCTCATTGGCATCGTCGAGGTTCGCCAGGAACTTCAGGAAGGTGTACTTGTAGCCCAGGCTCCACAACACCCCGCAGCGCAGATTCTCAAACACGCTGAGCTTGGGGAATATGTTGGTGATCTGAAAGCTGCGCGACAGCCCCAGCCGATTGACCTCGAACGGACGCTTGCCATCGATGCGTTGGCCGTTGAGCAGCACCTCACCACTGGTGGGGGCAAAGCGGCCACTGATGAGGTTGAACAGCGTGGACTTTCCGGCGCCGTTGGGGCCGATGATGGCCACGTTTTCGCCGGACTTCACGGCGAGATCAATGCCCCGAATGATTTCGGTCTTGCCAAAACTCTTGCGCAGGTTCTTCAGCTCCAGCGCGTAGGTGGATGGTGTTGTGCTCACAGCGACTCCCTCCGCTTGATTTCCCGTTCGATGTGTTCTTGAGCAGTGCCCCACTTGACGGCAAATTTCCGTCGGGCCCACTCGAAGCCGGCAAAGCCCACCAGTGTGAGTGCCCCTGCGCCCAGCCAGCTGCTCATCGACTCGACATCCAGTGCAACACCCAGAAACTTCAGCTCGGAGCCAAAGGTGGTGCTGAGCTGGATGTGGTAGACCATTTCAATCAAGGCCCCCACGCCCGACAGCATCAGCAAACCGGTCACGGTCAGCACCGCATAGCTGCCCAGCAGCTTGCGCAACTGCCCAAAGGCTGCCACCCGCACATTCATCATGATCAGGCTGGCAATGCCTCCCGGCGCGTACATCACCATCAGCAGGAAGATCAGACCCAGGTAGAGCAGCCAGGCCTGCGTGAACTCCGACAGCAGCACAAACGCCAGCACCATCAGCACAGCGCCGATGATGGGGCCGAAGAAGAAGGTCGCACCACCCAGGAAAGTGAAGAGCAGGTACGCACCGGAGCGCGCTGCACCCACCACCTCGGCCGTCACGATCTCGAAGCTGATGGCACCCAGTCCACCCGAAATGCCGGCAAAAAAGCCCGCGATGATGAAGGCGAAGTAACGCACCTTCTGGGTGTCGTAGCCCACGAACTCCACACGCTCGGGGTTGTCACGCACTGCGTTGAGCATGCGCCCCAGCGGCGTGCGGGTGAAGGCAAACATGAGGGCCACCGACACAAACGTGTAGATGGCAATCAGGTAGTACACCTGCATCTGCGGCCCGAAGGTGATGCCCATGAAAGGTTCTCCAGCCATGCGGTCGGCCGATACGCCCCCCTCGCCACCGAAGAACTCGGGGATCATCAGCGACAGGGCAAACACCAGCTC
>JBFHEQ010000504.1:0-2200 GCA_041584075.1 Hydrogenophaga sp. | reverse complement strand
GCGGGCCACGAAGCAAGTCTTTGGCTCGCGAGTACGACCCAAGACCTATGGAGACAAGACATGACCCAATCGAAACTGGCCCGTCGCCAGATCCTCAAGACCGCCCTCGCGTCAGCAGCAGCGGTTGGTGCAGCAGCGCCGTTCGCCGCAAATGCCCAGGGCGCAAGCGTCACCTGGCGCATGCAGGCGTTGTGGGATGGTGGCACCACCCCGCAGAAATTCGAAGAGAAGTTTGTGGCACGCGTGGCCGAGCTCACTGGCGGGCGTTTCAAGATCAACTTGTTCGCGGCGGGCCAGATCGTCCCGGCGGCGCAGGCATTTGACGCGGTGCGCGGCGGGGCCTTCGAAATGATGAAAACCTTTGATGGCTACGAAGCCGGCAAGATCCCCGCCTTCGCGTTCACCAGCACCATTCCGTTTGGCTTTGCGGAGAGCGACGATTACGAAGCATGGTTCTACGAGAAGGGCGGACTGGACCTGGTTCGCCAGGCCTATGCCCCGGCGGGACTGCACTACATCGCACCGACCGTTTACGGTCAAGAGCCTCTGCACTCGAAGGTGCCGGTCCGGAAGATGGCCGATCTGGCCGGGAAAAAAGGGCGCTTCGTCGGGTTGGCGTCAGCGGTGATGGGTGCCATGGGCGTTTCGGTGACGCCACTGCCCACGGGTGAGGTGTACTCCGCACTCGACAAGGGCGTGATCGACATGGCCGACAGGGGTGACCTGACGGCCAACTTCGAAGCCGGTCTGGCCGAGGTGGCCAAATACGTGATCGTGCCCGGGTTCCACCAGCCCACCACCGCCACTGCCTATGTGGCCAACAAGGGCGCCTTCGACAAGTTGCCACCGGAATTCAAGGCGGCCCTGGCCGTGGCCGCTCGCGAGGTGTCGTCGGCGCTGCGCCAGCACATTCTGGTGAACGACGCGAGCGTGTTGGCCAAATACGAAGCCAAGGGATGCGAAGTGATCCGTTTCAGTGCCGCCGAGGTGGCCGCCGCTCGCCCCAAAGCCATGGCGGCCTGGCGCACGGCAACCAAGGGCGATGCGCTGGCGACCAAGATCCTGGACAGTCAGATCGCCTTCATGAAAGAACTCGGCCTGCTGGCCTGATGTTTCAGGCCTGAGCGCCGGCGTCGCCCGACAGGGGCGCGCTGGCGTGGTGGGCTGCACCCCCGTCTTTCCTCTGGAGTCTTTATGCCTGCTTGGCTGTCTGTCTCCACGTCGGCCATCACCACGCTCAACCGCTGGATCTTCCAGGTCACGGTGTGGCTGATGGCAATCGTGGTCCCCGTGATGCTGTACGAGGTGGTGATGCGCTACATCTTCGATGCGCCCACCGTATGGGGTATGGAGTTGGCCGTGCTGCTTTTCGGCCCGTACTTTTTGCTGGGAGGACCTTACCTCTTGCACCTGCGTGGCCATGTCGCGCTGGACCTTGCGCGTCAGCGCCTCAGTCTCGCCTGGCAACGCCGGCTGGACCTGATCAACTTTCCCATCATCGTGTTCTTCTGTGCCGTGCTGCTCTACTTCAGCGCGCCATCCGCATTCAGTGCCTGGACATACCGCGAAACCAGCTTCTCAGCCTGGAACCCGCCCATCTGGCCGGCCAAAGCCATGGTTCCCCTGGCATTGGCGTTGATGTTGTTGCAGGCGTTGGTGGAATTCACACGGGTGCTGTTCCATGCGCCGGATACGCTTGAACAAAGCCCCGTCGAGGCAGCCCACCCATGAGCCCGAATGCCATCCTGCTGCTGATGTTCGGCAGCCTCACGGTGTTCATGCTCACCGGCTTGCCGATTGCGTTTGTTCTTGGTGGTCTTTCGCTGCTCTTCACGGTCACGCTGTGGGAGCCCAACGCCGTGATCGTGCTGGTGCTGCAGATCTTCGACACCATGAAGTCGGAGGCGCTGCTGGCCATCCCGCTGTTCATCCTGATGGCCTGCATCCTGCAGCGCTCCGGGGTGATCGAAGATCTGTACCGCGCCATGGAGCTCTGGTTCGGACGCATCAAAGGCGGGTTGGCCATCGGCACGGTGATCATCTGCGTGGTGATGGCCGCCATGACCGGTGTGGTCGGCGCAGCGGTGACCGCCATGGGCATTCTGGCGCTGCCAGAAATGCTCAAGCGTGGATACAAACCCCAACTGGCGCTCGGCACCATCTGTGCATCGGGCACGCTGGGCATTCTGATCCCACCCTC
>JBFHEQ010000503.1:0-2222 GCA_041584075.1 Hydrogenophaga sp. | reverse complement strand
GCAGTAGCCAAACGCCGATTTCTCCACCTCGGCACGCTTCAGGTCCAGGGGTGGCGTGCCCATGTCCAGCGGCGCCATTTCATCGGGCATGGCGATGTGCATCACCAGGATGCCGATGGCATGGATCAAACCTGCCGTGAAAGCGTTGCCCTGGTTCTGACGCAAGACACCCGCCAGAGAGCGGGCAATTTCGGCAGAACGCAGGCTATAACGCCAGAATTGTTTGAGGTCGATACCGGGCACACTCTTGAAGCTGGCCCCCAGTGCAGCGGCCATCACCAGCGAGCGCACATGCGTCAGCCCCAGCAAGGCCACGGCCTCATCGGCATTGCCGATCTTGCGGCTCACGCGAAAGAAGGCCGAATTGGACAGGCGCAGGACGCGTGTGGTGAGCGCAGGGTCACGACCGATCAGTTCCCCGATCCGCTTGGGGCTGGGGTCTTCCAGGTTCATTTCGCTCAGCAGATCTGTCACTGCTCGCGGCATCGCTGGAAGTGCGCGGGGGTAGTTGAGCAGGGCTTCGAGTTCCATGGCGGCCAAGGTGTGGTCGGAAAAGAGAATGTTTCGAGATACCTTCTCTATCGTCCAGACACCAGTCAACTTGAGGCATAAAACCCGCTGATTGGGCACCACACCACCCCGCCACGAGCTCGGCGGCCCGGCTCCGCACCTGAAAGAGGCGCAAGCGGGGCCCGTCGCGCTCAGCGCCTGTCTTTTTGCAGCTTGGCGAAAGCTGAGGCCATGGCGGAAGCCGGCTGGGCCTGTGGCGCCCCCCCGCCCCGGTGCCCCCCGTGGCCCTGGCGCACGGGCTCAAAGCGGTTGTCGCGCGGCTGCCCGGCATCACGCCTGGGCGCCGTGGCGTCCAGCTTCATGGACAGGCCGATGCGCTTGCGCGCCACATCGACCTCCATCACCTTGACCTTGACGATATCGCCCGTTTTCACGATTTCCCGGGCGTCGTTGACAAACTTGTGCGCCAGCTGGCTCACGTGCACCAGCCCGTCCTGGTGCACGCCCAGGTCAACAAAAGCCCCAAACTGCGCCACGTTGCTCACCGTGCCCTCCAGGACCATGCCTTCGCGCAGGTCGCTGATGTCGTCCACGCCGTCATTGAAACGCGCCACCTGGAAATCGGGGCGAGGGTCACGACCCGGTTTCTCCAGCTCGGTCAGGATGTCCTTGACCGTGATCACGCCAAACTTGTCGTTGGCAAACAGTTCGGGCCGCAGCGTCTTCAGCATGTCGGCCCGCCCCATGAGAGCGGCCACCGGCTGCCCGGTGGTGGCCATGATCTGCTCCACCACCGAATAGGTTTCGGGGTGCACCCCGGTCATGTCCAGGGCGTTGTCGCCATCGCGAATGCGCAGGAAGCCGGCGCTTTGCTCAAACGTCTTGGCCCCCAGGCCCGACACCTCCATGAGCTGCTGGCGGCTCTTGAACGCCCCATGGGCTTCGCGCCAGCGCACCACCGCCTTGGCCACGCTGGCCGACAGACCCGACACACGGGACAACAAGGGCACGCTGGCGGTGTTGAGGTCCACACCCACGCCGTTCACGCAGTCTTCCACCACGGCCTCCAGCGTGCGGGCCAGCTCGCTCTGGTTCACATCGTGCTGGTACTGGCCCACGCCAATGCTCTTGGGGTCGATCTTGACCAGCTCGGCCAACGGGTCTTGCAGGCGCCGTGCAATGCTGGCGGCACCCCGCAGGCTCACGTCCACATCGGGCATCTCTTGCGATGCGAATTCGCTGGCGGAGTACACCGAGGCACCCGCTTCGCTGACCACCACTTTCAGCACCCCGGCCTGACCGGCCTTGTCCAGCAACTTGATCAGATCGCCGGCCAGCTTGTCGGTCTCCCGGCTGGCTGTGCCGTTGCCAATGGCAATCAGGTTCACCCCATGTTTGCGGGCCAGCAGGCCCAGGGTGTGCAACGCACCGTCCCAGTCGCGACGCGGCTCGTGGGGATAAACCGTCGAGGTGTCCACCAGTTTGCCTGTGGCGTCGACCACGGCCACCTTCACCCCCGTTCGAATACCGGGGTCCAGCCCCATGACCACCTTGGGTCCGGCCGGCGCGGCCAGCAGCAAATCGCGCAGGTTGTCGGCAAACACCTTGATGGCCACGGCTTCGGCGCTCTCGCGCAGACGGGCGAACAGGTCCCGCTCGCTGGACAGGCTCAGCTTCACACGCCAGGTCCAGGCCACGCACTTGCGCAACAG
>JBFHEQ010000502.1:0-2268 GCA_041584075.1 Hydrogenophaga sp. | reverse complement strand
GATGTAGGTCAGCGATGCGACCAACAAGCACAACACGGCCACGTTGCGGGCGGTCTTCGAATAGAAGCGGTCGCCAATGAACTCAGGCACGGTGAACTTGCCGAACTTGCGCAGGTACGGCGCCAGCAGCATGGCCAGCAACACGTAGCCGCCGGTCCAGCCCATCAGGAACACGGAACCGCCGTAACCCATGTTGGAGATCAGACCCGCCATAGAGATGAAGGAGGCGGCCGACATCCAGTCGGCGCCGGTGGCCATGCCGTTCAGAACGGGGTGAACCCCGCCGCCGGCGACGTAGAACTCGGACGTGCTGCCCGCGCGTGCCCAGAAGGCAATGCCAAGGTAAAGCGCAAAGCTCAACCCGACAAACAGATAGATGGTGGCTTGTAGTGACATGTTGTGTCCTTTGGATCAGTCTTCTTGCATGCCGAACTTGCGGTCGATCTTGCCCATCTGGCTTGCGTACCAGAAGATCAACGCGATAAAGATGTAGATCGAGCCTTGCTGGGCGAACCAGAAGCCCAGCGGATAGCCGCCCAGGTGAATGCTGTTGAGCATCGGGGCAAACAAGATACCGGCGCCATAGGAACACAGGAACCAGATGACCAGCACCTTGGTCAGGAGACCAAGGGTTGCCGACCAATAGGCCTTTGCATTGTTGTCAGTTGTCATGAAAGTCATCTCCTCATCGAGTTGCTTTTGCTGTTTCGACGGTGGTGAACCGCCGCTAGTGTTGAGGCCCGATCGCGCGCCGTACGCACAACTCTGACACTCCACGGCGCACTGTGTTGACGTTTCCTTACGTCAAAGTTTCGGCTTGCATCTTTCCGGTCGATACCAAGGGTAAGTCCTAGGCAGGGGATTCCATGAGTCCACCAGCGCCCGGCGAGCCCGTGACGTTTGCCCCGTCCGTGACGAGCCCACAGGGAGATGGACCCAACAGACCCTGGTCGCAAGGTCTGTGTTGCCGCTCATCCGCGTTTGAGCGGAAAGCAGTGTCTTCACAACGACCCGCGCCATGCAAGATCCGACCCCTGCAAGTCTTGCTGGCGCCAGCCAAAAAAAAAGAGGGCCGAAGCCCTCTTTTCCCGTTTTCAACAACGCAGACTGCATTCCATCAGCCCACCGCCTCGGGAGCCTTCTCAGCCGCAGGCATGATCGCTGGCTGGCGGATCAGGAAGTCAAAGGCACTGAGAGCCGCTTTCGAGCCCTCGCCTGCGGCAATGACAATTTGTTTGTACGGCACAGTGGTGCAGTCGCCGGCAGCAAACACACCGGGCACATTGGTATGCCCCTTGGCATCCACCTCGATTTCGCCAAAACGGCTGAGCGCCACATCGCCCTTGAGCCACTCGGTGTTGGGCACCAGACCGATCTGCACAAACACGCCCTCCAGCTCGACCAGCTCTTCGTTCCCGCTCACGCGGTCTTTGAAGCGCAAGCCGTTCACCTTGCCATCCGCACCGGTGATCTCGGTGGTTTGGGCGTTGACGTGGATGGTGACATTGGGCAGGCTTTTGAGCTTGCTGACCAGCACGGCGTCTGCCTTGAGCGCATCCGCAAACTCCACCAAAGTCACATGGGCAACGATGCCTGCAAGGTCGATCGCCGCCTCGACGCCCGAGTTGCCGCCACCGATCACCGACACGCGCTTGCCCTTGAACAGCGGACCATCACAGTGCGGACAGTAAGCCACGCCTTTGTTCTTGTACTCCTGTTCACCGGGCACGTTGACATTCCTCCAGCGTGCACCGGTCGACAGGATCACACTCTTGCTCTTGAGCGAACCGCCGTTGGCCAATTGCACTTCGATCAGGCCCCCCACCTCGCTGGCAGGGATCAGCTTGTCGGCTCGCTGCAGGTTCATGATGTCCACATCGTAGTGCCGCACCTGTGCTTCGAGCGCCGCAGCAAACTTCGGACCGTCGGTCTCCAGCACGCTGATGTAGTTTTCGATCGCCATGGTGTCGTTCACCTGGCCGCCGAACCGCTCTGCGGCCACACCCACGCGGATGCCCTTGCGCGCTGCGTACACGGCCGCCGCCGCACCGGCAGGGCCACCCCCGACAATCAGCACGTCGAACGGATCTTTCTCGTTGAGCTTGGCCGCTTCGCGTTCGTCGGACTTCACATCCAGCTTGGCCACGATTTCTTCCAGCAACATGCGACCCGAGCCAAACACCTCGCCGTTGCGGTACATCAGGGGCACCGCCAACACCTGACGGCGCTCGACCTCGTCCTGGAACAAGGCCCCGTCGATCACCACAG
>JBFHEQ010000501.1:0-2285 GCA_041584075.1 Hydrogenophaga sp. | reverse complement strand
GCCGATTTGTCCGGATTGCGGGCGCTCTACAAATGCCGCTAAAGGGGGGACTCCCGGTCTCGCACCTTGCGGCACCGGGATTTTGTTTTTCTGGGCCAGAGGCCTGTTTGCGCGGCGATGTGCCTCGTGGGCAGGTGCCGCCAGCCTCAAGGTGATTCAACGTGATCGTCACGCCCCAAACACGCCGATTCGACACCGCTTTGCCGCTGCGAAGCGGGGCCGAGCTGCCCGCCTATGAGCTCGTTTACGAGACCTACGGTGAGCTCAACGCCGAGCGCAGCAATGCGGTGCTGGTCTGCCACGCGCTCAACGCTTCCCACCATGTGGCGGGTTTGCACGCCGATGCCAGTGGGCAGCCCATTCCCCGCAGCGAAGGCTGGTGGGACAACATGATCGGGCCGGGCAAGCCCCTGGACACCAACCGGTTCTTTGTCATTGGGGTGAACAACCTGGGCTCCTGCTTCGGTTCAACCGGCCCGACCCACACCAACCCCGCCACGGGCCAGCCCTGGGGGGCGGATTTTCCGGTGGTCACGGTGGAGGACTGGGTGGATGCACAGGCCCGCTTGCTCGACGCGCTGGGCATTCAGACGCTGGCGGCCGTGATGGGGGGCAGCCTGGGGGGCATGCAGACCTTGAGCTGGACCCTGCAATACCCGGATCGGGTGCGTCACGCCGTGGTGGTGGCCAGTGCGCCCAACCTCACAGCCGAAAACATCGCGTTCAACGAAGTGGCGCGGCGCGCCATCGTGACCGACCCCGATTTCCATGGCGGCCATTATTTGCGCGAAGGCACGCTGCCCCGCCGCGGCTTGAGGATTGCCCGGATGATCGGGCACATCACCTATTTGAGTGATGATGTGATGAACGAAAAATTTGGCCGGAGTTTGCGACCTGCTGATGGCGAAAGCCCGGCCGCAGCGGCCGAGTTGGCCTACCGTTACACGACGCAGGACGTGGAGTTCCAGATCGAAAGCTATTTGCGCTACCAGGGCGACAAATTCAGCGAGTACTTCGACGCCAACACCTATTTGCTGATCACCCGGGCGCTGGACTATTTTGATCCGGCCCGGGAGCACGGTGGGCGCCTGAGTGCGGCACTGGCTGGGGCCCAGGCGAAGTTTTTGCTGGTCAGCTTCACCACCGACTGGCGCTTTTCGCCGGCGCGCAGCCGGGAAATCGTGAAGGCGCTGCTTGAGAACCGCCGAGAAGTGACTTATGCCGAGATCGATGCCCCCCATGGGCACGATGCGTTCTTGCTCGACGATCCCCGGTACCTGCAGGCGGTGCGAGCCTATTTTGAGCAAACCGTGGCACAAGAGGTGGCGGCATGAGCGAGCTGCATGTGATCGAGAGCATTGCGCGCCTGGTGCCCAAGGGCTCGCGGGTGCTTGACCTGGGTTGCGGTGACGGCGCCTTGATGGCTCACCTGCAGGCCCATCGCGGCTGCTCCGGCTACGGCGTGGAAATCGACGATGACAAGGTGCTGGCTTGCATCCGGCGCGGCGTCAACGTGTTGCAGCTCAATCTGGAGGACGGACTCGCGGTGTTCGAGGATGGCTCGTTTGATGTGGTCTTGCAGATCGACACCCTGCAACACCTGCGCAATGCCGAGACCATGCTCCGGGAGACCGCCCGTGTGGGGCGCAGTGGCGTCGTCGCGTTCCCGAATTTTGCGCACTGGCCCAACCGGCTGGATGTCTTGCGGGGGCGCATGCCGGTGACCAAACGCCTGCCTTACCAGTGGTTTGACACCCCCAACATCCGTGTCGGCACCTACGCCGACTTTGAAGTGCTGGCCCGCAGCTGCGGGCTCCGCATTGCGGAGAGCTTTGGCCTGCACGAGGGCGAGGAGGTGCGCACCTGGCCCAACCTGATGGCCAGCACGGCTGTCTTCCGGTTCACCCGTTAGGGCCGCCTTTTAGGGATGGTCGCCCGTGGGGGTTGGGACGTGTGGTGCACATTTGCCATGCCAATCCCTTGCTGTTACGGGCTTCAGTTCCCATGGCTTGGGTCGATAGTGGAGAAACAACCCATTTGTTTCCGACCATCGCTCCATGCAACCGCAGAACGCTGCCCCGCCCCACGCCGCTACCTTTCCAGACACCAGATCCCATGGTCGGAGCCCCTCTGCCCAGGCGAGCGAGTTCCTGACTTTCCGTCTGGGGGGTGAGGAATACGGTATCGACATCCTGCGTGTGCAGGAGATCCGCTCGTACGAAGAGCCGACACGCATTGCCAACGCGCCCAGCTTCATCAAGGGCGTGGTGAACCTGCGCGGCGTG
>JBFHEQ010000500.1:0-2286 GCA_041584075.1 Hydrogenophaga sp. | reverse complement strand
ACACGCGGCGTGAGCTTGGCGCCCTCTTTGCAGAGGTACATGCCTTTGATGATCTGCTCTTCGGTGCCGGCCTTGAGGCCAGGCATGGGGTAGTTTTCGTTGAGCAGCGTCAGGTAATAGAAGACGTTGTCCTGCGTCTCCACCATGCGCTTGAGGCCGTGGTGCAGGATCACGCCCACCTCGTGTGCGAAGGTCGGGTCGTAGCTGACGCAGTTGGGGATGGTATTAGCCATGATGTGGCTGTGGCCGTCTTCGTGCTGCAGGCCTTCGCCGTTGAGCGTGGTGCGCCCTGAAGTGCCACCCAGCAAGAAGCCACGTGCCTGCATGTCACCCGCCGCCCAGGCCAGATCGCCGATGCGCTGGAAACCAAACATGGAGTAGTACACGTAGAACGGGATCATGATCCGGTTGCTCGTGCTGTAGCTGGTGGCCGCTGCGATCCAGCTGCTCATGCCGCCGGCTTCGTTGATGCCTTCCTGCAGGATCTGGCCCGCTTTGTCTTCCTTGTAGTACATGACCTGGTCTTTGTCGACCGGGGTGTACTGCTGGCCAGCGGGGTTGTAAATACCGATCTGGCGGAACAGGCCCTCCATACCGAAGGTGCGGGCCTCGTCCACCAGGATGGGCACCACGCGAGGACCAATTTCCTTTTCGCGCAGCAACTGGGTCAGAAAACGCACATAAGCCTGCGTCGTGGAAATTTCGCGGCCTTCGGCCGTTGGCTCGATCACGGCCTTGAAGGTTTCCAGCGGCGGCACGGCAAAGCTCTCGTCGGCTTTCACGCGGCGGTGCGGCAAATAGCCACCCAGCGCTTTGCGGCGCTCGTGCAAGTACTTCATTTCCGGTGTGTCGTCGGCCGGCTTGTAGAACGGCAGATCGGCCAACTGGCTGTCCGGAATCGGGATGTTGAAACGGTCGCGGAAGAACTTGATGTCTTCGTCGCTGAGTTTTTTGGTCTGGTGAACGGTGTTTTTGCCCTCGCCCACTTTGCCCATGCCAAAACCCTTGACGGTCTTGATCAGCAACACGGTCGGTTGACCGGTGGTTTTCACCGCGGCGTCAAACGCCGCGTAAACCTTCTTGGAATCATGACCGCCACGGCGCAGATCGCCGATTTCTTCGTCGGTCATGTGGGCGACCATTTCCAGCGTGCGCGGATCGCGGCCGAAGAAATGCTTGCGAACGTAGGCGCCATCGTTGGCCTTGAATGCCTGGTAATCGCCGTCGTTGCATTCCATCATGATCTTGCGCAGCGCGCCGTCTTTGTCGGCGGCGAGCAGCGGATCCCACTGGCTGCCCCAGATCAGCTTGATCACGTTCCAGCCCGAGCCCCGGAACTCGCCCTCGAGCTCCTGGATGATCTTGCCGTTGCCGCGAACCGGGCCGTCCAGGCGCTGCAGGTTGCAGTTGATGACGAAAATCAGGTTGTCGAGCTTTTCGCGTGCGGCCAGGCCGATGGCGCCCAGCGACTCCACTTCGTCCATCTCGCCGTCGCCGCAGAACACCCAGACTTTGCGGTTCTCGGTGTTGGCGATGCCACGGGCATGCAGGTATTTCAGGAAGCGCGCCTGGTAAATGGCGTTCAGCGGGCCCAGGCCCATCGAAACCGTGGGGAACTGCCAGAAATTGGGCATCAGCTTGGGATGCGGGTAGCTGGAAAGGCCCTTGCCATCCACTTCCTGCCGGAAATTGAGCAACTGCTCTTCGGTCAGGCGGCCTTCCATGTAGGCACGGGCGTAAACACCTGGCGACACGTGACCTTGAATGAACAGGCAGTCACCACCGTGATTCTCACTCTCGGCGTGCCAGAAATGGTTGAAACCGGCACCAAACAGGCTGGCCAACGAAGCGAAGGAGCCAATGTGGCCACCCAGGTCACCGCCGTCCGCAGGATTGTGCTTGTTCGCCTTGACCACCATGGCCATGGCGTTCCAGCGCATGTAGGCTCGCAAACGCTGCTCGATCTCCAGATTGCCCGGGGAGCGGGCTTCCTGGCCGGGCTCGATGGTGTTCACATAACCCGTGTTGGCTGAAAACGGCAGGTCGACGCTGTTCTGTCGAGCCTCCTCCAGCAGTTGCTCCAGCAAATAGTGGGCGCGCTCAGGACCTTCACGCTGAATCACAGCGACCAGCGCCTCCATCCACTCGCGGGTTTCCTGGCTGTCCATATCGGGTTTTCCGCTGCCATCAAGAGCGTTTGACGCTGCCATGTTTGTCTCCAGTTGATATTTGAAATGAGCTTAAAGCGGGCTCGGCGCTGTGTCACGGATTCTCGTACATATTCTT
>JBFHEQ010000499.1:0-2295 GCA_041584075.1 Hydrogenophaga sp. | reverse complement strand
TGCGGGAGAAGATGGGGCGTCAACAGAAGGTGGCATGGCCCAGCCATTGTGGCCCGAGCGAAGCCCCAAACACTGTCGCCTTCGACGAAGCATTGAACGCTCAAAAGCGGCAAGACCATGCACCGGGCCGCCCCAAGCAAGGTCAGCCCCCTCGGGGGGCAGCGGCCCGCGCAGCGGCGGAGCGTGGGGGCTCCAGCGCCAGCGACCGCAGCGCCGGGCCGCCCCAAGCAAGGTCAGCCCCCTGGGGGGGCAGCGACCCGCGCAGCGGCGGAGCGTGGGGGCATCTAGCTAGTCGCCCAACCCCACCGGCGAAGGCGCCATCATGACGATGCGGGTGAACAACCGGTCAAACTGCGGGTTGCGCGGCACACGGCTGTTGAGCGGGTCCTGGTTGGTGGCAAAGGCCGCGTTGAGGGCGTGCCAGTCGGCATCGGTCAGCGACTTCTCGGCCTCGGGCATCACCACGGTTTCTTCCAGCCGCATGTGCTCCAGGTAAAAGTCGATGTACTTCACCACAGCGACCTCGAAGGCTTCGCGCCGGGTCTCGCCCAGGTACTCCCAGGCCATGAGCAAATGCATGAGCTCGCGCACCCGGTTTTCGCCCTGGTGGTGGTCGCGCTCCAGCTGATCGATCACGGCCACCGTGTGCGGCGCCGCCTTGGCCACGCGCGGAAACAGCAGCTCCGACTCCTTGGGGTGGTGCAGCGTTTCGGGGAATTCATCGATGTAAAACAGCATGGCCCGCACCACCTCGAAGAAGCGGTCGTGCTCGCCCTTGCCTTGCGGGTCTGAGCCGCGCTTCACCATCTGGCGCAACGACTGCAGCATGGCCGCCAGCGAGGCGTGTTCGTCGCGGATCACCCGCATGGCTTCGTGGTGGGGGTGGCTCATGGTTTGTCTCCTCTGCCCTGTTGATGCTCAGGCTGTGTTCATTCACCGACCGATAGGTCGGGAAATGGGAAACCCGACTATCGCAAAGGCGGGAACGCTCCACCTTGACCCACATCAAGCCTCTGTGGATACCGTCCGCACCCCCCGTTACACAGCCGCACACCGGATCCTCCGGTCCCGGTGTAGCATTAAATTACTCATACAACCCCACATTGGCGCTTGATGCTCACCATGACCCCTTCCCTCCATGCACTGTTCACTGCCCTGGTCATCGGTCTTTCAGGGTGTTCAACGGCCATCGCCGACACCGCCAGCGGATCGGGCATGACCGGTGTGAACGAACTGGTTCGCCCGGCCTACAAAGCCTGCCTGAAGAAGGCCAGGGGTCGTGTCGAACAAGCGCCCTGCATGGCCGAGGAACAGGCCTTTCAAGACCAGCAGCTCCAGGCGGCCTACCAAAACCTTGCCAAGGCCATGAACGCGGCGCAGCGCAGCGCACTCGAGCAGTCCCAAACCGCCTGGAAAGCCTCAACCGAGGCCGACACACGCCTGGGTGTCGCCCTGCTCGACCCGGCCGGCCTGGATCTTTCGGTCACCGACAACACCATTCGGCTGACCGTGCAGCGCCGCCAGATGCTGGAACACCTGATCAGCCTGACCCGCTGACCGACCCTCAACCCCAGCGCACCGTGCCGCGCGCCCGTCCAGGAGCTCCACAGTGGACCGCATCGATCTGAACAACGCCGAACAACGCAACGGCGCCGTCTATTTTGTGGTGGGGCGGGGCACCGAAGGTGGGGCCGCGTCTTACCGCCTCAGTGTGGCCGGTGTCAGCAACAGCCGGTGGGGCACGGTATCGGCGGTCGCGGCCAACAGCGGCTATTCCATTGGCACCATCCAGGTGGACCTTGGACAACGCGGCACCTGGCCCTTGGGCTCAACCAGCGGACGCGCGCTGGCGCCAGGCGAACAAAGCTACGTCGGCGCCATCGTCGATCAGGTCTCCACTTACGCCCGCAACAACCGCCTGGAATTCCCCAGCGATGCTCCAGGTTTGGCCGCCATCCAGGCCGATCTGCTCACCCATGGCAACGGCCAGAACGGCCGCTCGTCCATCGCATTCATCTCCCAGGCGCACCGTGCCACCATCAACGCCTGGGCCGCCTCCGACGCAGGCCAACAATGGATACACAGCCACATCGACTACCCGCAGGTGCAATCGCTGGCCGACACGGCCCGACAGGTGCTGGACAACCACGGGCAACACATACCCGACGACAGAAAATTTGAAGTGTTGTGCATCCTGGCCAAAAGTGCCAACCAGCACCCGGCCTCGTTCAACGTGTTGGTGAATGCGCTGCGCAACGGGGCCGACTACGACACCTTCATGGACAGCGTGGCCGA
>JBFHEQ010000498.1:0-2307 GCA_041584075.1 Hydrogenophaga sp. | reverse complement strand
TGATCGCCGAAATGCGCCAGCACAGGCACCTGAGGCTTGCGTGTGAGCTCGACGCCTGCCGTCATGCCACCGCCGTAATACGGCACAGCGGCGGACAGCCCTTTCAGCAGACAGGCCGAACGCCAGGCCAGCAGGCCACCCCAGCAGTAACCCAGGATACCCACCCTGCCGCCTTCGGCGGCGTGGTCGATCGCCGCCTGAATATCGGCCATCACCCCGGGCGCGGGAAGCGCCTCGACGGCGGTCTTGTAGCCAAACCCGGTCTGCATGTCTTCCTCGGTGTAGCCCAGTTCCACGGCAGGCTGGACGCGGTGGAAAGTGGCCGGAGCCACCACCAGATACCCCTCGGCTGCATAGCTGTCGGCCACTGCACGGATGTGTTCATTGACACCAAAAATCTCCTGCAACAGCACAATCCCGCCGATGGGGTTCACGAGTGGCTCGGTCACGTAGGCACGGAAATCGGTGCCGTCCTCGGCCTGAAGGTCGATGAATGAGTCCATGGTCGTTCTCCTGTGAATTGGCTGAAATGCAGACTGCGGCGTCATCGGACCTGCAGCCGGGCTCAAACAGCGGCGCCGGTCGGCCCCCGGGAAACGTTTGCCCGCCGCAGCATGACGGACCCCACAGGCAAACGTCGATGGCTTGGCAGGTTCTGCCAGCATACCAACCTAGACCGTTTCGTGCACGACCGTGTTCGACGGAGCGATGCCGCACCGCCCAATCCCCCTGTTTTCAGGCGCGCAAGCGACGCTCCACAAAATCCAGCCTGTCCTGGCCCCAGAAGAGCTCACCATCCACCACATAACTGGGGGCCCCAAACACCCCCGCGTCTTTGGCCAACTGGGTGTTCTGGGCAAACAGGGCCTGCACATCGGGCTCGCGCGATCGCTCCAGAAGTTCCAGCGGCAACCCGCTCTCGGTCAACAACTCACCCAGCACCGCCGATTCGGCTATGTTGCGCTCCTGGGCCCAGATCGCGGCCCCGATGGCCCCCGTCAGGGTCATGGCCGCTTGGTTGCCTTTTTCCCGGTCGGTGGCGATGATGAGCCGCGAAGCGTCATCAGCAGGCACCGGAAAAAAGCGGGGCTGCACGTTGAGCGGCACACCCAGCGCTTCGCTGAACCGTTTGAGCTCCAGCAACCTGTAGGCCTGCCGTTGGGGCGCTCGCTTGGGCAAAGGCAGACCGCCGGAGATCGAGAATACGTCGCCCAGATCCATGGGCAAGACCCGCAAGCTGGCACCGCTGGCGGTCACCATCTGCGTCAGTCGGGCATGGCCCAGGTAGGTCCAGGGGCTGTTGGGGGCGAAATAGTAGTCCACTGAGTGACGCATGTGTTTCTCCTGTCGCTGTTGTAATGAAGGTTTGCGGTGGTGTGCCACCGCCCTCCAGGGTGGACGCGAGACTTTCACAGCGCAAGGTTCCGGTTGTACCCGGTCAGCGCGATTTTTGCAGGAGACGGGTTATGAACAAGACACTGCTGGTCACCGGCGGCAGCCGCGGCATCGGCGCAGCCACGGCCACGCTGGCCGCAAAATCCGGCTGGGCGGTGGCTGTGAACTACACGGCGAACTCCCTCGCAGCAGACGAAGTGGTGCGGGCCATTCGGGCCGGCGGAGGCAAGGCGATGGCGGTGCAGGCCGACGTGGCCAATGAGGCGCAGGTGTTGGCCATGTTCCGGCAGATTGACGCGAAACTCGGACCACTGGACGGCCTGGTGAACAACGCAGGCGTGGTGGACGTGAGCGCCAGGGTGGACGAAATGGACGTGGCGCGGTGGCGCCGGATGTTTGACATCAACGTGATGGGTTCGATGCTGTGTGCCCGCGAAGCGGTGCGCCGCATGAGCACCCGGCACGGCGGAACGGGCGGCGCCATCGTGAACGTCTCCAGCGCGGCTTCGCGCCTGGGCTCCCCTGGCCAATATGTGGACTACGCTGCGGCCAAGGGGGCGATTGACGCCTTCACCATCGGCCTGGCCAAGGAGGTGGCGGCCGAAGGCATTCGGGTGAACGCCGTTCGCCCCGGGCTGATCGAGACCGACATCCACGCCTCTGGCGGATTGCCCAACCGCGTACAGGACCTGCAGCACCTGGTGCCCATGCAGCGCGGCGGCACCGCAGACGAAGTCGCACAGGCCATTCTCTGGCTGCTGTCGGCGCAGGCGAGTTACACCACCATGGGTTTGCTGGATGTGTCGGGGGGACGCTGAAGAGGAGATGGATGGCCCCCACGCTCCGCCGCTGCGCGGGTCGCTGCCCCCCGAGGGGGCTGGGCCTGCCTTGGGGCGGCCCGGCGGCTGGCCC
>JBFHEQ010000497.1:0-2344 GCA_041584075.1 Hydrogenophaga sp. | reverse complement strand
CCTTCCCGCATGGTGAAGCGGCCAACCGGGTCAGATGGGGAACCAAGCAGCCCTAACTGTGGAGCCAGTGCCGGGGTCAAGGCTCGTCACCTTATTTTTCAGACTGAACTGCAAGCGTCAAGACTTGCAGTACTCATCGGTCTGCCGGTGTTCAGCCGTGCAAAACCGGCCTGACACATGGACTGGGGTCCGTTCCGGGCGCCCTAACCACCTTCTCAATGTAATTCCAGCCAGGCGTGTGCCCCCTGCCCCGCCTTTCGCCCGCTCGCCAGGCAGGCTGTGAGCAGGTAACCGCCCGTCGGAGCTTCCCAGTCCAGCATTTCACCGGCCACAAACCAGCCGGGTTTTTGCCGGGTCATCAGCTGTTCGTCCAGTCCTTCGAACCGCACGCCCCCCGCAGTGCTGATGGCCTCATCGATGGGGCGCGTGGCGACCAGTTGCAGCGGCAAGGCCTGAATCGCACTGGCCAGGGCATGGGGATCTTGCAGCGTGGCCTTGTCGCACAGCTCGTTGACCAGACCCCATTTGACCCCGTCGAGCCCGAGCCGGCTCTTGAGGTGGCTGGACAGGCTGCGTGAGCCTCTCGGATGGTTCACCTGTTTGAACACAAATTCTGGCGTGCGATCGGGCAGCAGGTTGAGCCACAGTGTCGCCGCGCCGGTCTTCCCGATGCTGTTGCGTAGCAAGCTCGACGCTGCGTACACGAGGCTGCCTTCCACGCCGGTCGCCGTGATCACGAATTCCCCCTGGCGCTCGAAGCGGTCGCCCTCGGGGCCGTTGACGCTCACCGACACGGTCTTGAGCGGGTGACCGGCAAAACGCTCGATGAAATGTGGCGTCCAGCCGGTGGGTGTGGTGTCCGCTAACGCCGCACGGGTGGACGGTGCCACGTCAAAACCACAATTGCTGGGTCGCAAAGGGGCCAGGTCCAGCCCTGCGGCCTGAAGAGACGCCCACCAGGCACCGTCGGAGCCCAGCCGAGCCCAGCTGGCGCCACCCAGGGCCAACACCGTTGCGCGAGCTTGAACGACCTGAGGCCCTTGGGGCGTGTCGAAAACCAGCCGTTCGGTGTCACCCGCTTGTGGACCTTGCCAATGGTGGCGCATGTGAAACTGCACCGGCCGCCCGCCTGGCGCCGGATGGCGCAGTCGGTGGAGCCACGAGCGCAACAAGGGGGCGGCCTTCATGTCCGTCGGAAACACGCGCTGAGAACTTCCGACAAAAGTCTCAATACCCAGACCCGTCGCCCAATCACGCACTTGCTGAGGACCAAAGGCTTCCAGCAAAGGCTTGAGCGCATCGGCTCTTTCGGCATAGCGCTGGACAAACGGCTCCAGGGCCTCGCCATGGGTGAGGTTCATGCCGCCCTTGCCCGCGAGCAAAAACTTCCGGCCCACCGAAGGCATGGCGTCAAACAGGTGCACGGCGTGGCCTTGCGCGCTGAGCACTTCCGCCGCCATCAGGCCGGCGGGCCCGCCGCCCACGATGGCGACTTCGGCTTCCAGCTCGGGCAATGGTGCGGGTGTGTTCAAAAGAGTGGCTGCATTCATAAAAAGGATACTTCGCGCCAGTGGCCCAGCGCGTTGATAAAGGCCAGTCGCACGTTGGCGCCGGGCTGCGCTTGCGACACGGCTTGACCATAGCGCCGGATCTGCTCCACAAACGCCGGGCGCTGCTCGGGATTTTCGTGGCTCTTGAAGTCGATCACCCACCAGTCTCCGCTGCCTTTGGATTGCACCAGGCGATCCAGGCGCAGCGCTGCGCCTTCCCACACCATGTCAACTTCATTGCCCCAGTAGGCCAGCTGGTGGGCATCCCAGGCCCATGCGCCGTCGCCGCTGATCACACGAGCCGCCATGCCGTGGGCCTGCAAGGCCTCTTCGGTATCCAGCTCGAATTCCCGGGCGACGGCATCGACGTGCAACTCGGTCCATTCGAAGGTCTGGGTGGTCGGGTGCCATTGCAGCAAACGGTGCATGGCCAGGCCCAAGCGGGTGCGAAGATCGGCTTCGGCAGTTGCCGGCGGCGCATTGTCGACTGGTGACGTGGTCGATGAGACCGTTTTGGCCAGGGGAACCAGCGCTGGCAACCTGGGCAAGGTGAACACGTCTTCTGCCGCGCGGTCGGACGAAGCCGATGTTGCCGGCATTGAAAGCGACTGGTCTGCGACCGGCTCGGGCTCACCGAGCCCTTGCAGCCGCTCCCACCAGCTGGCCCGCTCCGGGCGGCGGTGGGGCACAAAGCTGGACACCACCAAACGGTGCTCCGCCCGGGTGAGCGCCACATACAGGGCATTGATCTCTTCCAGCGCACGCGCATCCTGTTCGGATTGCAGCAAGTCCTG
>JBFHEQ010000496.1:0-2346 GCA_041584075.1 Hydrogenophaga sp. | reverse complement strand
GTCTTGCTCGTCAAGCAGCTTGGCTTGTACGCCTTCCATTGTCGACGGCCATTCAAGTCCCGGCTTGCCCCACCAGGGAAAATGATCCGATCGCATAGCGAAATCCGGCACGTCAACCGGGCCGCCAACCAAGCCTGTACCCTCGGTCTGCCCCCACAGGTTGCAGATCTCGATGTTCCAGCGGCGCTTGAACTCCTCCATGCTCCAGCGCGAGGGCGGCGCTGAGCCTGTGGCGATTGAGCGGATGGATGACAAATCGAGGCTGTCGACATTGGGCAGCTTGAGGATCATGTTCAGGATTGCAGGCACCAGAATCGTGAACTGAACCTTTTCCGTGAGTATTTGCTTGAGGAACAGTTCGACATTGAGCGGATGGTGCAGCAGCAGCGTGCCACGCGCTGCCAGCCAGCTCAGCCAAGCCACGGCACCCGTCATGTTGACCATCGGTGCTGGTGCCAGTACACGGTCACCCTCCTGAATGCCCGCCGTGTTGGGCACCAGCCGCATCTGGTAAAGCCAGTTGTTGTGCGACATCGGACAGCCCTTGGCATGTGATTCAGTACCCGAGGACCAGCACAGGCTGAAAATATCGTTGGCACTGACGCCGACAGCGTCCAGCAGCGCCTGGTCCGGTGCCTGTGCGGCCAAAGCGGTGACGTCTTCAATCGCCAAGGTGGCGTAGCCTAGCCGGGCGGCCATGGAAATGTGGTCGAAACCCTTGAAATTTTTTACACCGATGTAGAGTTGCGCCTGACTGGCCTCTGCGACGTTGCGCAACTCGGTTTCGCGCCACTGCATGGCCACCGGCGACAGCACGCCTCCGGCGCGGGACACAGCAAAGTACAACGCAATCAACTCCCAGACATTGGGCAACTGCGCAACCACAACATCGTCTTTTTTAAGTCCACGACGAATCAGCCCGGTGGCAATCGCGTCGACGGCTTTGCCAAACTCGCTCCAGGTTACCGAGGTGGCGGGCGTGCCGATCAGCGCCTCACGGTCTGGCGTATCGACGATGGCCACCCGTTGCGGGACATCGACCACATGTGCCGCAACCACATCAAGCAGGGTGCGGTCCCCCCAAAGTTTGGCGGCAGTGTAGTGTTCAATCGTAGAAGGCGAATGCAGGATCATGAATAGTATCTCCAGTTAATTAAATAAAGCTTTGATCAACTCTGGGAATCGAAGCCATGGAAGCTGGTGAACGTCCCCACCTCGCCACGTTCAGTAATGAAGGCGTTCTCCGGGGCCGACCGGTCCTCATAACCCAGGGCAATGCCGCAGGCGAGGATTTCCTGGTCGCCGATCGGCAGTTGGGCCCGCGCCACTTGGTGGTACCAGGCAATCGCCGCCTGGGCGCAGGTGTGCAGCCCTTGTGCGCGGGCGGCCACCAGGATGTTTTGAATGAACATGCCCAGGTCCATGAAGCTGCCGGTGTTCAGCCGCCGGTCTAGCGTGACGAGCAACCCAACCGGCGCGTCGAAGAACGTGTAGTTGCGCAGCATCTGATGCTCGCGTGCCTCCGCATCGTCGCGGGCGATGCCCAGGCTGGCATACAGACCGAAGCCGCAGCGCCGGCGGCGCTCCAGGTAGGGTTCGACCCAGGTGGTGGGGTAATACGCGTACTCGGACTGATGGCGATCCGGTTCGTGCGTGGCCGCCTCAATGAAGGCATCGCACAGGCGCTGCCGGGCCTCGCCCGCCACCGCGTACACCTTCCACGGTTGCACGTTGTTGCCACTCGGCGCCCGCGCCGCCACACTCAAAACGTGCTGAACGGCCGAGGAGGGAACGGATGTGGGGAGAAAACGCCTGACCGATTTCCGGCTGCGAATCGCTTCGTCGACATGCATGGATGCACCACCCTTTTGAAAGGCCACGTGAAAAAATCCGGAAGGCCGCGCCAGACTTATTTTCTGGACTCCGACCTGCGCTTCGGCTACGATTAAGGCATGAATTCTACCAAACAACCGTTTGAATTGGTACCCACTCCTAGTCTGATGGCGCAGTCCAACCTGACCGCCTTCCTCCGCAAAGTGGGTGAGTCCGATTTCGAAGACTTGAGTATCCGTGCCGATGCCGACCCGGCCTGGCTGATGCAGGAAGTGTTCGAGTTCTGCGACATGCGCTTCTACCAGCCCTACACGCAGATGCTCGACACCTCGCACGGCATCGAGTGGGCGCGCTGGTGCGTCGGCGGCACCACCAACATCGTGCTGAACTGCCTGGACCGGCATCGCGACACACCGGTCTGGGACCAGACCTTCCTGGTGTGGGAGGGCGAAGACCCGACAAACCGCAAGACTCTGAGCTACCGCGAGTTCGATGCCGAAGTCTGCCGCCTGG
>JBFHEQ010000495.1:0-2364 GCA_041584075.1 Hydrogenophaga sp. | reverse complement strand
CTTCGCTGGTGCTGTTCAGGCGTTTGATCTTGAGGCCCTGGTAGGTGCGTTCGATCACCAGCGTGGCATCCCCTTCTTCAACCATGGGCGGGGTGCGCCCCAGCGTCATGCGTGTGGCCTGGTGGACTTTGACGGTGGCCTCCAGCCAGGGAAATTCCGCATGTTCCACGCCGACAACCCGTGTGTAGATGTTGAGGTTGGCCCCCATGGCCCGCAAGGCCGCTGCGGACATGGCTTTGTTGCTGCCACTTGTGAGCGCCTCGCACAGTTTGCTGTAACCCCCCTCTTGCAAGATTTCGCCTTCCGGTGTCTTTTGTGAGAGGTTGAATTGAACATCGGCGCTGTAAACGTCGCACAAGCCGTCTCGGCCTTCGATCAGCGCTTCGTTGTGTCGGGCGAACCAGGCGTTGAGGTGGGTTTCGCCAAACACGTAGAGACCGTGAGCGTAGTAGATGGCGGCCAGCAGTGCGAGCCCAAGAATCGCCTTCATTCAGTTCCTCCCCCGTATGGTGTTCCGTGTTGCGTTGAATTATGACGAGGGGCGTTGAGCCAGGGTCTGGACATGGCGCTGAATGCAGCGCGCCAGCAACAGGCCCGCCTGTTCGATCGCCTGCAGCGGTGCATAGCCGTAGCCGATGATGAGTCCGCTCAGGTCCTTGCGCTGCAGGCAGTAGCCCGACAGCGGCCGCACACTCATGCCCTGCTGGGCGATTTGCTGGGCGAGCAGGCGGTCGTCGGCATCAGCGGGCAGGTGCAGGCACAGGTGCAGGCCTTGTTCGGCCCCGCTGATGTGGGCGTTGTTGGGCGTGCCGGTGTTCAGGCAGGGCTGCAGGACTTGCAGCAGGCATTCGCGCCGTTCGGCGTAACTCTGGCGGGCCCGTCGCAGCGCGCTGCTGAAGTGCCCCATCTCGATGAACTCGGCCAGGGCGGCCTGCAAAGGCATTTGCCCTGGGCGGTTGAGGTCGTAGTGGGCCTGTCTGAAAGCCGCGACCAGGGGTTTGGGCACCACCAGATAGCCCAGCTTGATACCGGGGTACAGCACTTTGGAAAACGTGCCCATGTAGAGCACGCGGTCGTCGGTGTCCAGCCCTTCCAGGCAGGAAATGGGTGGGCCGCTGAAACGGTATTCGCTGTCGTAGTCGTCTTCCAGGATCCAGGCGTTGTGCTGGCGCGCAGCGAGCAGCAGCTGCTGGCGCCGGGGCAAGGACATCACGGCGCCGGTGGGGTACTGGTGGGACGGGGTCACGTAGATGAGGCGCGGTGGTTTTTCGGGGTTGGCGGCGGCTGGCTGTATGCCTTCGTCGTCGACCCGCACCGGTTCAATGGCCAGGCCTGTGGCCATGAAGGCTTTCACTGCGCCCCAGTAGGCCGGGTCTTCAACCCACACGGTGTCGCCGTGGTCGGCCAGCATGCGCGCGCAGAGCTCCAGCGACTGTTGTGTGCCGGTGGTCACGATGACCTGATCGGCGTCGAGCTGCACGCTGCGAAAGACGCGCAGGTAGTCGGCGATGGCGCGGCGCAGCGGCGCGTAGCCACCGGAGTTGTTGTAGTCCAGCATGTCCGGGTAGGTCATGCGCCAGTGTTTGTTTTGCAGGCGCTGCCAGAGGGCCAGGGGAAAGGCGCTGAAGTCGGCAATGCCGGGGGTGAACGGCTGCACCTCGAGCTCGGTGGCGCAGAAGGTGGTGGACAAGGCTTTGCCGCGCGCCGACAGCTGGCCAGCGGGGGCCGGGCTGAGGCCGCGCCGGTGGGCCTGCAGGGCCTGGCCGGGGTGGACACGCGGCACGTTGTCGTTGACAAAGGTGCCGCTGCCCACCCGGCTGACCAGATAGCCCTCCACGCTGAGCTGGTTGATGGCGGCGACCACGGTGTTGCGCGAGAGATCAAGATCCTGCGCGAGGTCGCGGCTGGACGGCAGGCGTTCGCCTGCCGGCAGCTTGCCTTCCAGCATGGCCCGTCGCAGGCCTTCGTAGAGCTGGCGGTGCAGCGGCAGGTTGTCCTGGGTGGCCAGGCGGGTCATTTCGGCCAGGAGGAATTCAGACAACATGGGATTGGGCTCGGGGTGGATTCGCCAGCATCACCAGGGAGCCGGCTCTGCCGGGCCACAGGTGGTGCCCCCTTCCAGGGGAAAGACGCGAAGCGGCGCGGCGGGGCCACAATTGGCACCATTGGGCGGCGCCAACTGGCTCCGATTGTGATCCAATTGCGGTCACACAATCAAGGCATCCTCTGCTGAATGCCTGTCACCCCGGACGGGTATTCAGCAGAGGATCCCCACACGACTGGAGATTCGATGAACACACAGCCGTCCTGCCTGGTCTGGCTCCCCGCCGATCATCGCCTGCTGGGCGACCATGGGCACCAGAT
>JBFHEQ010000494.1:0-2438 GCA_041584075.1 Hydrogenophaga sp. | reverse complement strand
CGCAAGGTCCTCAACATCTCGTCGGGCCTGGGCCGGCACGCCATGGCTGCGCAGGCACCCTACTGCGCCGCAAAGGCAGGCATGGACCATTTCACGCGCTGCTCGGCCCTGGATGAAGCCCAGCGGCCCCACGGCGCCCGCCTGGTGTCGCTGGCACCCGGCGTCATCGACACCGACATGCAGACGCAGCTGCGCGCAGGGGATCCCGCCGGTTTCCCCGACCGGGACCGCTTCGTCGGACTGAAAGAACAGGGACAACTCAGCACACCGCAGGCCGCGGCCGCCCAGGTGCTCGCCTGGCTGGCGCGTGCGGATTTTGGCGACCAGCCCGTGGCCGACGTTCGCGGCTGAGCAAATCAGGTACACACCACCACATGGATCCCTATGCAACGCCGCCAAGCCACGCAAGTTTTGCTGGGCATGACCTGGGCCGGCGCGTGGAAGGCGCATGCCCAGCCGGTGGACGCCGAGTCCGATGCATTCTGGGCGTTGTTGCGTGAGGGTGGCGTGATCGTGCTCATGCGCCACGCCCAGACCGTGTCGGGCACGGGCGACCCGCCCGGTTTCCGGCTGGATCGGTGCAACACCCAGCGCAACCTCAGCGCGGCGGGGCGGGCGCAAGCCACACGCATCGGCCAGGCCTTCCGGGCAGCGCAGGTGGGCGTGGACGAAGTGCGCACCAGCGCCTGGTGCCGCTGCGTGGACACCGCGGACCTGGCCTTTGGCCGGCATCGCGTGTGGGCACCGATCAACTCGTTTTTCCAGCAGGGCGATCAGGAGCGGCAGACCGCAGAAGCCCTGCAGTCCCTGCGCTCTCACCCAAAAACCGCAACCTGGTGCTGGTGACCCACCAAGTGAACATCACCGCCCTCACCGGCGTTTACCCAGCCATGGGTGAGGTCCTGCTGGCACGGGCTGACCCGGCCGACACCGCCAGGCTGACCGTGCTGGCGCGGCGCATCTTCTGAACCCGTCGCCCATTTGACGCCCGTCAAGTCTGGTGTAAGCCTTGGGCGCTTACCATGTGCGGTGAACCCAGCGCCAGCCCACAGGACGGGCGCCCCACCAGAACCCTCTACAGGAGACACACCATGAGCAGAGAAGTCGTCGTCGTCAGCGCAGCCCGCACCGCCATTGGCACCTTTGGCGGCAGCCTCAAGGATTCGCCGCCCACCGAGCTGGGCGCCCTCGTTGTCAAGGAGACCCTGGCACGGGCCGGTGTCGAGGGCAAAGACGTGGGCCATGTCGTGTTCGGCCACGTGGTCAACACCGAGCCCCGCGACATGTACCTCTCCCGCGTAGCCGCGATCAATGGTGGCTGTGCCGAGACCACCCCCGCCTACAACGTCAACCGCCTCTGCGGTTCGGGCCTGCAGGCCATCGTCAACGCCAGCCAGAGCATCCTGCTGGGTGACACCGACATCGCCATCGGCGGCGGCGCCGAGTGCATGAGCCGCGCACCCTACGCCAGCCTGGCCACCCGCTTTGGTGCCCGCATGGGGGACACCAAGATGATTGACATGATGGTCGGCGCGCTGCACGACCCTTTCCACAACATCCACATGGGCGTGACGGCTGAAAACGTGGCAGCCAAATACGGCATCACCCGCGAGATGCAGGACGCACTGGCCGTGGAGAGCCACAACCGCGCCCAGCGTGCGACCGAGGAAGGCCGCTTCAAGGACCAGATCGTCCCCGTGATGCTCAAGAGCCGCAAAGGCGAAGTGGCCTGGTCCACCGACGAACATTTCCGGCCCGACTGCAAGCCCGAAGACATGGCCAAGCTCAAGCCCGTCTTCGTCAAAGAAAACGGCACGGTGACCGCCGGCAACGCTTCCGGCATCAACGACGCCGCTGCGGCCGTGGTGCTGATGGAAGCCGGCGCGGCCAAGGCCAGGGGCGCCAAAGCCATGGCCCGTCTGGTCGGTTATGCCCACACCGGCCTGGACCCCAAGATCATGGGCGTGGGCCCGATCTCGGCCACCCAGGCGGTGCTCAAGAAAACCGGCCTCAGTGTCAACGACCTGGACGTGATCGAAGCCAACGAAGCTTTCGCCGCCCAGGCCTGCGCCGTGTCCAAAGAACTGGGCCTCGACCCGGCCAAGGTCAACCCCAACGGTTCCGGCATCTCCCTGGGCCACCCCATTGGTGCCACCGGTGCCCTGATCACGGTCAAGGCCCTGTACGAGCTGGAGCGGGTTCAGGGGCGCTACGCGCTGGTCACCATGTGCATCGGTGGCGGTCAGGGCATTGCCGCCATTTTCGAGCGCATCTGATCACCGGGTCGGCCAGGGGAACTCTGCGGCTTTGCAGGGTTCCCACCTGTAACCATGCAGATTGAAGCGTGGTCGAACACAGGAGAACAGCAATGTGGAAGCGGCTGACCGCGATGTGGCTCGCATTCAAGGGTGATGCTTTGAGGCTGTGGTTCGCCCTCG
>JBFHEQ010000493.1:0-2451 GCA_041584075.1 Hydrogenophaga sp. | reverse complement strand
TCGATGTAGAGCACCGAGGTGCCGTCTTCTTCGGTGTGGACGACGTGTTCGTCCCAGATTTTGTCGTAGAGGGTGCGTCCCATGTTGGAGGTTCCTTTGAGGTGACTGAGATTTTAGGGGGATGGGGTGTGATCGGGTTGGCCGGCTTGCGCGCTGAGTTGGCTCAGGTGGTCCACCAGCAGGCGGGCGGTGACGGGCAGCGAAGAAAAATCGCGGGCGATCAGATCGATCTGGCGGCGGGCCCAGGCGTCGCTCAGCGGCACGCAGGTCAGATCGCCCACGCCGTGCATGAGTTCGAATGCGCGGCGCGGCATCAGCCCCACACCCAGGCCGTTGTGGATCATGCGGCACATGGCGTCGAGCCCGGTCACGCGAATGCGCAGGCGGATGCTTTTGCCCATGGCCGAGGCGGCGGCGTGCATGGCGAGGTAGATGGAGCTGTTGGCGTGCAGGCCCACGTGGTCCCAGTCGAGGCTGTCGGCAAAAGCGAGGGCTTTTCGATCGGCCAGCGGGTGGGCGCTGGGCACCACGAGGGCCAATTGGTCTTGCCGGTAGGGCCGGGTTTGCAGGTCGGTGGTCTGGCTGGCGCTTCCGGTGTGGCAAATGCCGAGGTCGGCGGCGCCCTCGTGCACGGCGCGGATCACTTCGTTGGACAGGTGTTCTTCCAGGTCGATCTTGATCTGTTCGTGGGCGCCGATGAATGTACCGAGGTCTTCGGGCAGGAACTGCACGATGGCGGAGATGTTGGCGTGCACGCGCACATGGCCGCGCACGCCATCGGCGTACTCCGAGAGCTCACCCTGCATCTTGTCGAGGCTGAAGAGCACCGAGCGCGCGTGGTGCAGCAGGCTTTGGCCGGCGGGTGTGGGCGTCGCGCCCCGGGCGTTGCGGTAGAGCAGGGTGCTGCCGACGGTGGCCTCCAGGTCGGAGAGGCGCTTGCTCACGGCCGAGGTGGCCAAAAACTCCTGCTCGGCCGCCTTTCCGATGCTCCCGCGCTCGCACACCGCCACAAAGAGCTGGAGCGAGGTGAGGTCGATTCGGCGGGTGAAGGCGCGGTCTGGCGTGTTCAAGGTGGACTCGTCGCGTTTGGCGATGGGTCTCCCATTATTTACCCGAAATTCTCATTGAGTATTCGCATTTGACGAATACCCTGTGCGCCAAAAGAAAACCCGCCGGGCCGGGGCCTGGCGGGTTGCCTTGGGGATGGCGGTGCGGTCGGTGGGACCGCCGGCCGATCAGCGTGGCTTCACATCGCGGCGCTCGGAGCCGGTGAACAGCTGGCGTGGACGGCCGATCTTGTACTCGGGGTCGCCAATCATTTCGTTCAACTGAGCGATCCAGCCCACGGTGCGGGCCAGGGCGAATACGCCGGTGAACAGGTTCACAGGAATGCCGATGGCGCGTTGAACGATGCCGGAGTAGAAGTCGACGTTGGGGTAGAGCTTGCGGGAGACAAAATAGTCGTCTTCCAGCGCGATCTTTTCCAGTGCCTTGGCGAGCTTGAACAGCGGATCGTTTTCCAGGCCGAGTTCTTTCAGCACTTCATCGCAAGTTTCCTGCATCAGCTTGGCGCGTGGGTCGTAGTTCTTGTAGACGCGGTGACCAAAACCCATCAGCTTGACGCCGGAGTTCTTGTCTTTGACCTTCTCCATGAACTCGCCGACTTTGGCCACGCCGCCCTGTGCCTGGATGTCTTCCAGCATGTTCAGGCAGGCTTCGTTGGCGCCGCCGTGGGCGGGGCCCCAGAGGCAGGCCACGCCAGCCGAGATGGCGGCAAACGGGTTGGTGCCCGAAGAGGCGCACAGGCGAACGGTCGAGGTCGATGCGTTTTGCTCGTGGTCGGCGTGCAGGATGAAGATGCGATCCAGCGCGCGTTCGATCACGGGGTTGACCACGTAGTCTTCGCAAGGCGTGCCGAACATCATGCGCATGAAGTTGCCGGCGTAGCTGAGGTTGTTCTGCGGGTACATGTAGGGCTGGCCCACCTTGTACTTGTAGGCCATGGCCACCAGCGTGGGCATCTTGGCAATCAGGCGGATGGCCGCGATTTCGCGGTGTTCCGGATTGTTGATGTCGGTGCTGTCGTGATAGAAGGCCGACATGCCGCCGACCAGGCCGGTCAGGATGGCCATGGGGTGCGCGTCACGGCGGAAGCCACGCAGGAAGAACTGCATCTGCTCGTTGACCATGGTGTGTTGCGCCACCAGCTTGTGGAAGTCGGTGCTTTCCTTGGCATCGGGCAGGTCGCCTTTGAGCAGCAGGTAGCAGGTGTCGAGAAAGTCGCAGTTGGTGGCCAGCTGCTCAATGGGGTAGCCGCGGTACAGCAACTCGCCTTTGTCGCCATCGATGTAGGTGATGGCCGACTGGCAGGCTGAGGTAGACAAGAAGCCGGGATCGTAAGTGAACATGCCGGTCTGTGCGTACAGCTTGCGGATGTCGACCACGTCGGGA
>JBFHEQ010000492.1:0-2455 GCA_041584075.1 Hydrogenophaga sp. | reverse complement strand
GAGCTCGGCCAGCGGGTGCCATTCGGATTCGCGGCCTTGCAGTTGCTCGATCTTGCCGACATAGCCCATCTCGTTCATGCTGGCCAGGTTGAGCGCCAGACCACTTTCGCCTGCGCGCCCGGTGCGGCCGATGCGGTGCACATGCACCTCCGAATCCGGTGTCACGTCCACATTGATCACGGCTTCGAGGTTGGCGATGTCCAGCCCCCGGGCGGCCACGTCGGTGGCCACCAGCACCGAGCAGCTGCGGTTGGCAAAGCGCACCAGCACCTGATCGCGTTCGCGTTGTTCGAGTTCACCAAATAGTGCCAAGGCGCTGAAGCCTTGTGCCTGCAACACCGCCACCAGATCGCGGCACTGGGCCTTGGTGTTGCAAAAAGCGATGGTGCTGGCCGGGCGGAAATGGGCCAGCAGCTGACCCACGGCGTGCAGGCGGTCCTTGTTGTCCACTTCGTACCAGCGCTGTTCGATCTGGCCTTCGCTGTGTTGTGCCTCGACCTTCACCGTCTGCGGTTCGCGCATGAATTGCGCGCTGAGCTTGGCGATGCCTTCGGGGTAGGTGGCCGAAAACAGCAGGGTCTGGCGTTCTTTCGGGCATTGTCTGGCGACTTTGACGATGTCGTCAAAGAAGCCCATGTCGAGCATGCGGTCGGCTTCGTCGAGCACCAGGGTGTTGAGCGCATCGAGCTGCAGGCTGCCGCGCTCCAGGTGATCCATCAGGCGGCCGGGGGTGCCGACCACGATGTGGGCACCGTGCTCCAGCGTGGCGAACTGGCCGCGCAGCGGCACACCGCCACAGAGGGTGACCACCTTGATGTTGTCCTCGGCGCGGGCCAGACGGCGGATCTCCGTGGTGACCTGGTCGGCGAGCTCACGCGTGGGGCACAGCACCATGGTCTGTACCGCGAAACGGCGCGGGTTGAGGTTGGCGAGCAAGGCCAGGGCGAAAGCGGCCGTTTTGCCGCTGCCGGTCTTGGCCTGGGCGATGATGTCCTTGCCCAGCAGGGCCAGGGGCAGGCAGGCCCCCTGGATCGGGGTCATGGACAGGTAGCCGAGCTGTTGCAGGTTGGCCAGCGTGGCCGGGGTGAGGGGCAGGGAGCCGAAATCGGTCGGGAGAGCAGAGGTCATCCCCGATTATCGGGCGTGTCGTGGTCTGGGCTTATGTTTCCAGCAATTGCGCGAGTTCGGCGTCGCTGAATCCGGCCGCCCGTCGGGCCGCGTCGTTGAAGGGTGGCCTGAGACGCGGTGCGGCGTGTTGGCGTGCCAGCACCCGGTAGTGGGCCAGGGGCTCCAGGCCTTGCTCGGCACAAAGCTGGCCATACCAGCGGTTGCCCACGGCCACATGGCCGATTTCGTCCCGCAGGATGATGTCGAGAATGGCCACGGCTTTCAGTGCGGCCGGGCTGTTGACTTTGCGCAGCCGGGTCTGGATCAGCGGCGTGGCATCCAGGCCGCGCGCTTCCAGCGTGCGAGGCACCAGGGCCATGCGGGCGGTGACGTTGTCCTGGGTCTTGATGCACATTTCCCAGAGTCCGTCGTGGGCCGGAAAATCACCGTAGTCGTGGCCCAGCTTCTGCAGCAAATCACGCAACAGGCCAAAATGGGTGGCTTCTTCATCGGCCACGCGCAGCCAGTCCCGGTAAAAGGCTTCCGGCATGCCGGGAAAGCGCCAGACCGCGTCCAGCGCGAGGTTGATGGCGTTGAATTCGATGTGGCAAATGGCGTGCACCAGGGCCGCCAGGCCTTCTGGGGTGAAGGGCGAGCGGTGGGGCACCTGCATGGGGGGAATCAATGCGGGGCGCTCCGGGCGCCCGGGCAACTGTGCGTTTGTCTCGGGGGCGATGACTTCTGTGGGGTCGATGCGCGTGCCTGTAGCGGTCAGCACATTCGCCTGCAGGGCGTGGGTCGCTTTCACCTTGGCGTCCGGTTCAGCCTGGCACAAGGCATGCAGTGCCCAACGGCGTGCGCTCGCGGCGAAGCCGGGTAAAAAGCCAGGGTCAGGATGGTCTGGCGCCAGCGGGACGGGGGTGGGCGCTTGCATCCCTACAATTCTAGGTCGGGGTTCAAACCCCTTGGCAGGTGGTGTGCGTGACGGAAACACCGGACCCCATTCCATTGATTCAACCGATTTGAGGAGACTCCCGATGGCACTTTATGAACTGGATGGCCTGGTTCCCCGCTTGGCCGACACCGCCTGGGTGGCCGACAGCGCCCAGGTCATCGGCAACGTGGTGCTGGCCGAAGACAGCAGCATCTGGTTTGGCGTCACCGTGCGCGGTGATACGGAAACCATTACCGTGGGCAAAGGCAGCAACATCCAGGACGGTAGCGTGCTGCACGCCGATGTGGGCATGCCGCTCATCGTGGGCGACAACGTGACCGTGGGCCACAAAGTGATGCTGCACGGTTGCACCATCGGCGATGAATCTTTGATCGGCATTGGCGCAGTGGTGCT
>JBFHEQ010000491.1:0-2490 GCA_041584075.1 Hydrogenophaga sp. | reverse complement strand
GGTGTGCGCGGGCCGGCACTCGACAACTTCCTGGCCACGGCCAGGGAAGCGACTGCAAGATTGGCACCGCAGACCATGCTGTCACCAGGCATCCAGGCTGCCTATGCCGGTGGCGTCGAGGCTTTGGCGACCCATGCTAAGGTGCGGGCATCTGGACAAGGCCTCGCCACAATCGGCCCTTGCCAATGCCAGGCCCGGGTCTTTGTCACGGACGCTGCCGATTTCCTGGGCGATGAGCGTCTGCGCGAGGAGGTGTTCGGATCGGCATCCCTGGTGGTGGCTTGCCAGGACTGGGCAGAGGTCAAGCGTGTTGCTGCTGCCCTCGAAGGGCAGCTGACGGCCACTCTTCTGATGGACGAAAGCGATCTGGTGGGTGCCGCCGAGTTGCTCCCGGTCCTGGAAGAGAAGGCCGGGCGTTTGCTGGTCAATGGCTGGCCCACGGGTGTGGAAGTCAGCCATGCCATGGTGCACGGTGGCCCTTTTCCGGCGACCTCCGATGCACGCACCACGTCGGTCGGGACGGCCGCCATTCAACGTTTCTTGCGTCCGGTCTGCTACCAGAACTTTCCTCAAGCGTTGTTGCCCGATGCCCTGCGCGACAGCCCGGCGCGTCTGGTGTCCCGGTTGCTGGACGGCCAGCGGGTGTTGCCCGCCTGAACCGGCTTCAAGCCATGGAGCGCTCCAGCAGAGCCGGGGGCCGTTTCTGCACGAAGCGAGGGTGCGGGCGCTTGCTCGACGGGTCTCCTCAGCGTGAATCGGTCCTTGTGCCCGGTCCTTGTTCCCGATCCATAGTCCCTGACTGTTGACCAGGCGCTTTCTATAATCGTTGCTCGAAACACGAGAAGGTTCGATCACAGACATGGCCCGCCGAAAAACGCCTGACACCGCCGCTGCCCCAACGCCAGGGCCTGTGCTTGAGGCCACCGATGAGAGTGCCCATCCGTCGGGCACACGTGATCGCCTGTCGGATCAACTCTACGGCAAGGTCTTTGAGCAGATCACGTCAGGGCGGTTCAAACTGGGTGAGCAACTCCCTTCAGAGGTGGAAATCGCTGAAACGTTTGGCGTGTCCCGGCCGGTGGTGAGGGAGGCTTTCCTGCGCTTGCGAGTGGACGGGCTCATCACTTCCCGCCAGGGCCTGGGCACCTTTGTCAGTCACCAGCCGGCGCTGCGTACCAAGACGTTTGCCAAGGCGCAAGACATCGCTTCTTACCTGAGGTGCCAGGAGTTGCGCATCACCGTGGAAGGCGATGCCGCCAGACTGGCTGCGGAGCGCCACACGGAAGAACAGATGGACGCCATCGTGGCGGCGCATGAGGCCTTTTCAAACGGGGTGCACAGTGGCGACCTGACACCGGCCGCCGACCTCGACTTTCACGCCCGAATTGCCGAAGCCAGCGGCAACGAGTTTTACGCCAGCACGCTGGAGAGCATTCACGAGGCCATGGTCGGCCTGATGCGGCTCACGCTGGGGCTGACCCGCACGGCATCCAAAAAACGCGCCTTGACGGTCCTGGATGAACACGCGGCCATCGTTGCCGCAATTCGCGCCCGCGATGGGGAGCAGGCGCGCGTCGCCATGCAGTTCCATCTGGGTCAGGCACGGCGTCGCCTGATCGACCGGCGGCGGGACAAATAGCGCGTCTTCCATCGGGTTTGCGCGGAGAGAAAGCGTCCCCTGCGATACCGGCGCCTGCTCCAGTGGAGCATCACTGGGCTGCGCGTCAACGCCCCGTCGATGTGTTGAAGCGCGCCGCGCCAGGCGCCCGGCAAGCGGGTTGCCGGGTCGGGTTTCGGCGGGCGCAAAGGGCGGCTCCTGACCGTGGAGTGGTCGATCTGACATGGGCTGCGAAGATGCCGCTGCCTGCAGCCCGGCACCAGATGAATCGCCCGGACGGCCTAGCTGGGTTGGGTGACAGTATTGTGACAATACCGTTGTACAGCCTGACATTATCGCTATAAAAATTGAATAGCGATTGGCGTTTTTTTCTCCCTCGTGAGAGGCCGAAAACGCGGAAAAGACATCAAGTTGGCGGTCGGGTGTCCGATACACGGATGGTGCACTGCACCAACCTTGGCTGCAGTCAATCACCTCACTGCAGGAGTCGCCATGCGTTGGTTGTCAAACATTTCGGTCAAGTCCAAGTTGTTGCTGTTGGTGTCCATTTTTTCCATGGGGTTGCTGGGGGTTTCGCTGACGGGCTGGTACAGCTTGAACCAGGCGGTGGGAACCAGCCAGGCCCTGGTGAAGGACGAAGTCAAAGCGGTCAGCACGCTGGGCGATGTGAGGGCTGCCATCGGAAACACGCGGCGTTACGAAAAGGACCTCTTTCTCAATCTCGCCGACGAAGAGGCGCTGGCCAGGTACGAAACAAGCTGGAAGCAGCAGGTCCAGGCGACCCGCCAAGACATGGCGGTGTTGCACCTGCTG
The DNA here is from genome assembly GCA_041584075.1 of Hydrogenophaga sp. Classification (GTDB taxonomy): domain Bacteria; phylum Pseudomonadota; class Gammaproteobacteria; order Burkholderiales; family Burkholderiaceae_C; genus Hydrogenophaga. The sequence goes on along the minus strand of JBFHEQ010000491.1, from coordinate 59 downwards.
CTGCAGGTCGATGAGCAGGCGGCACTCCAGAGAATGCAGGTGGGCATCAACAACTATGC
>JBFHEQ010000490.1:0-2490 GCA_041584075.1 Hydrogenophaga sp. | reverse complement strand
CGGAACGGCGCCAAGGGGATGGACAGCGCGTAGACACCACCGTCGGGCATGGCTTCCAGTTGCTTGCGCAGGGCCACTGTCTGGGGGCCTGCTTTCCAGGCGTGGAGCACGGCCTCTTTTGCACCGGGCTTGGCCATGCCGGGCAGGGTCTCGTACATGAAATCGACGCCGGGCGAGACGATGAGGCGGTCGTAGGGCAGTTCGCCGCCGCCGGCCAGTTTCACCGTGCGCTTGTCGGTGTCGATACTGGCCACCATGTCACGCACCAGCTTGATGCCGTGGCGCTTCTCCAGGTTGTCGTAAGGCGTGGTGATGTCGGCCATGGTTTTGTGGCCACCCAGCACCAGGTTGGAAATCGGGCAGGAAATGAACTGGGCGTTGGGTTCCACCAGAGTGACCTGGATCGAGCCTTCAGAGAACAGGCGCACGTATTTGGCCGCGGTGGCGCCGGCATAACCCCCACCGACCACCACGACCTTGGCGCCGCCGCCACCGGCGGTCGACGCGCAACCCGAGGCCAGACCCAAACCGGCGGCCGCAGAACCCGCGCCGATGCTTTGTACAAATTGACGACGTTTCATGCTGGGTCTCCTTTATTTCTTCTGGGCTGCGAAATAGGCGGCCAGTTGCGCGAGCTGCTCGTCGGTGTATCCCTTGGAGAGCTGGTGCATCAGGGTGGCGGGCTTGCGGCCCGACTTGAAGTCCATGAGTTTCTGCAGCAACTCGTCTTTGTCCTTGCCCGCCAGCGATTCGTTGCCTGGCTCGGCCTTGCCGTTGGTGCCGTGGCAGTTGGCACAGGCCGCCGCCCACACCTTGATCTGGGTCACTTGGGCTTGCGCCCCCCAGGCTGTCAGGCAGAGGGTGCCTACAGCCAGCCATTGTTTGAGTTTCATGGGTTTGCCTCCGGAGTGATGCTGGGTCGGGAAGAGGTCTAAATGTCGCCGATCGGCGGGGAACCCGGTGTTTTTTCCCGCTATATCGTTAGTTCCGCATATTTAGATGGTTCATGCTAGCACCGCTCCTGGGGGCCCCGAACCGTGAAAACCCTAGCGCGTGGGACTGGAAAGCGTGTGCAAATGGGCAGCGACCTGGCGCTGTCAGAAAGCTGTCCGGATACGGGTTTACACTAATCTATATATAGGCAATCAATCATATAGTTGATTCAAGTCAAATCAATGAACACACCTGAAACGGGTTCACGGAGACAAGCAGTGGATGACATGCACGAGGTATTCGAGTCGGTGGCACGCTACTTCAGCGTGCTCGGCGAGCCCACCCGCTTGCGCATCCTCCATGCCCTGTGCCAGGAAGAAAAGTGTGTGAACGAGATCATCAAGGTGACGGGTCTGGCGCAGGCCAATGCCTCCCGCCATCTGGGGCTCATGTACCAGGCCGGCATGTTGTCGCGCCGCCGCGAAGGCACGCAGGTGATCTACAAGGTGGCGGACCCGCTATATGTCGAGCTGTGCCGCACCGTGACCGTCCAGGTGATCGGGCGATCGGATCCCGCCTTCGCAGCCCAGGACCACGGTGCAGATTCCCTGCCGTTTGCCGATGCCATGACGCCGCGTGCGGGCCCTCTCGCCACGCAACCTACCCAAACCCCTGCCAACCTGAAGGAAGAAGCAAGTGTCTAAAGACCTGAGCGACGTGATCGGGCGCGTCTTGCCCGCGCCCGAGAATTTTTTAAGCCCCGACAAGCTGGAAACCGCCCGAAAAGCGCGCCGCCGCTTCATGGGCAGCGCACTGGCCATGGGCGCTGGCGTGGCCGCCACCGCAGGCCGTGCATTGGCGGCTGACGGGGAGGAGGCCATCCTCAAGCTGCCCGAGCACACCACGGGCCTGGGTCAGTCGGTGGTGACGGATGGCTATGGCAAGCCCAGCAAGTGGGAAGCCAACCTGCAGCGCCGTCAGAGCCCGGGTCTCACCCGTGTCGATCAGGCGTCGGTCAGTTTCACCCCGCTGCAGGGCCTGTTCGGCATCATCACCCCCAGTGGCCTGCACTTCGAGCGCCACCACCAGGGTTGGTGGGACATCGACCCTTCCAAGCACCGCCTGATGGTCAATGGCCTGGTCAAGCGCCAGCGCGTGTTCACCATGGACGATCTGATGCGCCTGCCCAGCGTGTCGCGCATCCACTTCATCGAGTGCGGCGCCAACTCGGCCACCGAGTGGGGCAACGTGGCGGTGCCCACCGTGCAATACACGCACGGCATGGTGAGTTGCTCCGAATTCACCGGCGTGCTGCTGTCGACGCTGCTCGAAATGTGCGGCTACGACAAAAAGGCCGCCAAGTACGTGCTGGCTGAAGGCGCGGACGGCTCCTCCATGACGCGCACCATCGACATCGAGCGCGCCATGGACGACTGCATTGTTGCCTGGGCCATGAACGGTGAAATGTTGCGCCCGGAAAACGGCTATCCGCTGCGCCTGGTGGTGCCTGGCATCCAGGGTGTGAGCTGGGTCAAGTACTTGCGCCGCATCGAGGTG
>JBFHEQ010000489.1:0-2503 GCA_041584075.1 Hydrogenophaga sp. | reverse complement strand
GAGCAAGACGCTGTTTCCGGTGGGCGAACTGCCCAAAACCGAGGTGCGCCGCATCGCCGCCGAGATCGGCCTGCCCAACGCCAGGAAGAAGGACAGCACCGGCATCTGCTTCATTGGCGAGCGCCCTTTCCGGGATTTCCTAAACCGCTACATCGCCAAAGAGCCCGGCCCGATCAAGGACGCCAACGGCCGCACCATCGGCAAACACGTGGGCCTGAGCTTTTACACCCTGGGTCAACGCCAGGGACTGGGCATTGGCGGCATCAAGGAAAAAGGGGCCCAGAAAGGCGGCAACGAACACGCCCCCTGGTTTGTCGCGCGCAAGGACATCGCGAAAAACACGCTCTGGGTGGTGCAAGGCCACGAACACCCCTGGCTGATGTCGCCCGCACTGCAGGCACAAGACGCGAGCTGGGTCGCAGGCCATGCTCCGACCCCAGGTACCCTGGCGGCCAAGACCCGCTACCGCCAGGCCGACGCGCCCTGCACGCTGGAAGCGCCCGACGACCAGCACTTCACGCTTCGCTTCACCGACCCGCAATGGGCGGTCACACCCGGCCAGAGCGCGGTGGTGTACGACGGCGAGGTGTGCCTGGGTGGCGGGGTGATCACCACCGAGGCGTCCAGCCAGTTCTGACACGCTATCGACCCGATAAAGAATGCCAAATGCGCCCTTGACAAATATCAAGTGACAAACCCCAGGGGGTATGGATACTGAAGGCATCGAACAAGAACTTCTCTTGATCGACCGCTTCAACAACCCACCCCAAACAGGAGTTTTTCATGGACACCGCAGTCAGCACCTTCCCCCACCTCAACGAAGCCGCTCCGGCCTTCAGCGCCAAGACCACCCACGGTGACCGTTCGCTGGCCGATTACAAAGGCAAGTGGCTGATCCTGTTTTCGCACCCGGCCGACTTCACGCCCGTTTGCACCACCGAGTTCATCGGCTTCCAGAAACACGCCGACACCTTCCGCAGCATGAATTGCGAATTGTTGGGCCTGTCGATCGACAGCCTTTATTCGCACCTCGCCTGGACGCAGAGCATCAAGGAAAAATTCGGCGTGGAGATCAGCTTTCCCATCATCGAAGACATCAAGATGGACGTGGCCCGCGCCTATGGCATGGTGCACCCCGGTGCCGCCGATACGCAAGCCGTGCGCGCCACCTTCTTCATCGACCCCAACGGCATCCTGCGCGCCATGGTCTATTACCCCATGAGCAACGGCCGCAGCATCGACGAGTTTGTGCGCCTGCTGCAGGCCATGCAGACCAGCGACAAAAACGCCATTGCCACGCCTGAGGGCTGGACCCCGGGCTGTGACGTGATCGTGCCACCACCCAAGACCGCTGATGCTGTCGCCAAACGCGCCAGCGAAGGCTACAACACCGTGGACTGGTACTACTCGACCAAGTCGCTGTAAACCTCGCGGCTTCAGAGCCTCCAGCGGCGGCGCCCGTTCACACCCGGACGGGCGCTGCCTGCTCACTGTTCTTCCGTTTTTCGAAAGGCCTCGACATGTCCGGCCCCGCACACCCAAGCCAAACTTCACGCCTGCAGGTCGAGTCCTTCTTCGACCCGGCTACAAACACATTCAGCCACGTCCTCTGGGACCAGGCTACACGGCAATGTGCACTGATCGACAGCGTGCTCGACTACGATCCGAAATCCGGTCGCACCGATACCCGGAGTGCCGATCATTTGGTGGAACACGTGCGTGCGAACGCCCTGAAGGTGCAATGGCTGCTGGAGACCCATGTGCATGCAGACCATCTGTCGGCCGCGCCCTACCTGCAAAAGCAGCTGGGCGGACAACTGGCCATCGGCGCCCACATCAGCACGGTGCAAGAAACCTTTGGCCAACTCTTCAACGCTGGCAGCGAATTCGCCCGCGATGGCAGCCAGTTCGATCGCCTGTTCAAGGACGGCGATCATTTCCAGATCGGTGGCCTGCAGGCCACCGCCCTGCACACACCCGGCCACACCCCCGCCTGCATGACCTATGTGGTGCGTGACCACAGCGTGGATCCCTTGCGGACCGTGGCTTTTGTCGGCGACACCCTGTTCATGCCCGACTACGGCACCGCACGCTGCGACTTCCCCGGCGGCAGTGCGAACACCCTCTACCAGTCCATCCAGAAAGTGCTCTCCCTGCCGGACGACACCGAGATTTTTCTGTGTCACGATTACCCTCCGGGCGATCGCGAGCCCCAATGCCGGACCACGGTGGCGGCGCAGAAAGCGGCCAATGTACACGTGCACCAAGGCGTGAGTGAAGCCGAATTCGTCGCCATGCGCGAACAACGCGACGCGACCTTGTCGATGCCGACCCTGATCCTGCCTTCGGTGCAGGTCAACATGCGGGCGGGTCACCTGCCCCCGGCCGAGGACAATGGCACCATCTACCTGAAGATTCCGGTCAATGCCCTTTGAGCCAGCGCCTGGCGCCTGCTCGTGTTCAGAGCCACGCCGCCCATGAACAACCCACTCACCCGCTGGCT
>JBFHEQ010000488.1:0-2509 GCA_041584075.1 Hydrogenophaga sp. | reverse complement strand
GCGGCCGGAACCAAGTTTCGATGAAATTTTCGGTCTACCAGATCAGCCGCCAGGGCGGCCGCGAGCGCAACGAAGACCGGATGGGCTACGCCTACACCCGGGAGTCGGGCCTTTTTGTGCTGGCCGATGGCATGGGCGGTCACCCCGAAGGGGCGATGGCCGCGCAGCTGGCCTTGCAGACGTTTTCTGCCTACTTTCAGAAGGCCGCCAACCCCACCGTGCGTGAGGTGCCGGAATTCCTGTCGAGTGCGCTGATGGCAGCTCACCACCAGATCATCCGGTATGCCGCCGAAAAAGGCATGCTCGACACGCCTCGCACCACCCTGGTGGCCGCGGTGATGGAGCGCGGCAACATGCACTGGGTGCATTGCGGCGATTCCCGGCTGTACCTGGTGCGCAATGGGGAGCTGATCACGCGCACCCGTGACCATTCCTACATGGAGCAGCAGGCGCATCTGGGCAAAGCCACGCAGCACATCAACCGCAACATTCTGTTCACCTGCCTGGGCTCGCCGGCCAAGCCCGTTTTCGACCTGTCGGGGCCGGTGCAACTGCTGCAGGGCGACCGTGTTCTTCTGTGTTCGGACGGGCTGTGGGGCACGGTCAAGGACTTTGAGATCGCGGCCGAGCTGGCCAAGCACCCGCTGGAGCAGGCGGTGCCCGAGTTGGTGGAGCTGGCGCTCAAGCGGGGTGGTCCTCGCTGCGACAACGTGACGGTGCTCGCCATGGAGTGGGAAACCGCCGGGGAGTTTCAGACCACGCGCGTGTCCACCGAAGACATCGAAGAGGGCGTTTTTGCCTCCACCATCCAGTCGGGCGTGGCCGACCCGACCATTGAAGATCTGGACGATGAGGCGATTGAAAAATCGATCGCCGAGATCAACGAAGCGATTCGCCGGACGGCCGAACGCAACGCATAACCATTGACTTCCCCCCGCGCCGCCTGCGGCGTCACCCCCTCAAGGGGGCGGTGCTGGCGGCCCGGCAGAGCCGGTTCCGCGGCACCCTGGGGTGACCCTCGCCACCGGCAGCGTCCCCCTGGACCGGCTATCCATTCAACCCCTTTTTTGAGATACCCATGACCGTTTCTACACGCCCCGATAACCGAGCCAACGATGCCTTGCGCCCTGTGCGCATCACCCGCGGCTACACCATGCACGCCGAAGGCTCGGTGTTGATCGAATTCGGCAACACCAAGGTGTTGTGCACCGCCTCGGTCGAAGAAAAAGTGCCACCGCACAAGCGCGGCAGCGGCGAGGGCTGGGTCACGGCCGAATACGGCATGTTGCCGCGCGCCACCCACACGCGCAGCGCGCGTGAGGCGGCCAAGGGCAAGCAGAGCGGGCGCACGCAGGAAATCCAGCGCCTGATCGGGCGTTCGCTGCGCGCGGTGTTTGACCTCAAGGCGCTGGGCGAACGCACCATCACCATCGATTGCGACGTGTTGCAGGCCGACGGCGGCACGCGCACGGCCAGCATCACCGGCGCCTGCGTGGCCGCCGCCGATGCGGTGGCTTCGCTGCTGAAGGCCGGCCTGATTGAGGCATCGCCCATCAAGGGGCCGGTGGCAGCGATTTCAGTCGGCATCCTGAACGGCACGCCATTGCTGGACCTCGAGTACGTGGAAGACTCCACGTGCGACACCGACATGAACGTGGTCATGACCGGCGCCGGGCATTTTGTGGAGGTGCAGGGCACGGCCGAGGGCGTGGCCTTCACGCGCCAGGAAATGGATGCCTTGCTGGCCCTGGCCGAAAAGGGCATTGGTGAACTGGTGAAACTGCAGGCACAAGCCCTGGCAGCCTGACATCCACCCGCAGAGACAGAGACCCATCCCGATGAAACTGGTACTGGCATCCAACAACGCCGGCAAGCTGGCCGAGCTGCAAGCCCTGTTTGCCCCGCTGGGGGTGGAGCTGGTGCGCCAAGCCGAATTGGGTATCCCCGAGGCGCCGGAGCCTCACTGCACCTTTGTGGAAAACGCCTTGGCCAAAGCCCGCCATGCGGCCAAGGTCAGCGGACTGCCCGCCCTGGCCGATGACGCCGGCTTGTGCGTGGAAGCTTTCGGCGGTCTGCCCGGTGTGGACACGGCGTACTACGCCACCCAGTTTGGTTATGCCAAAGGCGACGACAACAACGTGAAGGCCTTGCTGGAGCAACTGCAAGGGGTGACCGACCGGCGCGCCGCCCTGGTGAGCACCCTGGTGGCCTTGCGCAGCGCCGAAGACCCGGAGCCGTTGATTGCCACGGGCCGGGCGCCCGGGTTGATCACGCACAAGCCGGTGGGTGATGGTGGTTTTGGTTTTGACCCCGTGATGTTTTTGCCGCAGTTTGGCAAAACTTTCGCCGAGCTGTCGACCGAGATGAAAAACGCCAACAGCCACCGTGGCCAAGCGGCGCAATCGATGCTCGCGCTGATGCGGGACCGCTGGTTCGCATGAGCACCCCCCCGCGCCGCCTTCGGCGTCACCCCCCAGGGGCAACACCTGTCGCCCGGCAAAGCCGGTTC
>JBFHEQ010000487.1:0-2519 GCA_041584075.1 Hydrogenophaga sp. | reverse complement strand
GGCCACATCGAGGCAGTTGCTGATGGCCGAGGGCGTGGTGCCCCAGTCTTCATGGAGCTTCAGGCCGATCACGCCGGCATTGACCTGTTCGCGCAGCGGGGCTGGCTGGCTGGCGTTGCCCTTGCCCAGGAAGCCCAGGTTCATCGACAGGCCGTCGGCGGCTTGCAGCATGCGGGCTATGTGCCAGGGGCCGGGCGTGCAGGTGGTGGCGAAGGTGCCGGTGGCCGGACCGGTGCCGCCGCCGAGCATGGTGGTGACGCCCGAAGCCAGGGCTTCGTCGACCTGTTGTGGGCAGATGAAATGGATGTGACTGTCGATGCCGCCGGCGGTGACGATGTTGCCTTCGCAGCTGATGATTTCGGTGCCGGGGCCAATGACGATGTCGACCCCCGGCATGGTGTCGGGGTTGCCGGCTTTGCCGATGGCCGCAATGCGCCCGTCTTTCAGGCCGATGTCGGCCTTGACGATGCCCCAGTGGTCGATGATGAGGGCGTTGGTGAGCACAGTGTCCATCGCGCCCTCGGCTCTGGTTCTTTGCGATTGCGCCATGCCGTCGCGGATGGTTTTGCCGCCGCCGAACTTGACTTCTTCGCCGTAGCCGCCAGCGCCGAGCGTGAAGTCGTTTTCCACTTCCACGATGAGGCCGGTGTCGGCCAGGCGAACACGGTCGCCGGTGGTGGGGCCGAACATGTCGGCATAGGCGCTGCGGGAAACGGTGGCCATGGAGATGTCTTCCTCTGGAGGTGTGGCGCCAGGGAGCGGTGGCGCCTGGCATATCGGGTGCCTGTGTCACTTGGAGGGCGGGACCCTGTGTCCGAGCGCGTAACAGACGTATCAAAGCTGGGTTTTCATTGACGGCAAGCAGGGATCGTGCCAAAAATCCCGGTGTTGCCAGACTTGGATCCTGGGGATGGCTGAACCCGTAACCGATTGAGCGCCGTCTTCATGCACCCAGCATCCCACTCATTTTTCTTGTTTGCGCGGACCCTGGCTGCGGCTGCATGCGCCGTTGTGCTCGTCGCGTGCGGGGGCGGTGACGAAAACTCGCTGCGGCAGGCTGCCGCGACTGCCAGCGCAGACGGGCTGGCGCATGAAGCCACAGTCGCGGCCGACGGGCCTCTTGTGGCTGCTGAGACCACCAGGACCGATGCCCTGTTGGCCCAAGGGGCTCGGTTGAACGCAGCCGAGCTGGAGAAAGCGGCGGGCGTGGCACAGGGGCAGGATCCGTTGCCCTTGGCCAAGGCGCTGACGCCCGCGACGGTGTACCGCTTTTACAACCCGGCCACTTCTGCGCACTTCTATACCGCCAGCGACGTCGAGCGTGACCATGTACGGGCGACGCTCCCGTTCATGACGTACGAAGGCCCTGCCTTTCAGGTCAGTAGCCAGAGTGGTGCGGGTTTGAGCCCCGTGTTCCGGTTCTACAACCAGCCAACCGGGGTGCATTTCTACACCATCAGTGCCAGCGAGCGCGACCATATCGTCGCGACGCTGCCGCAGTACAAGTACGAGGGGGTGGCCTATTACGCCAGCCAGGTTGCAGGGGCCGGATTTCGGCCGCTGTACCGCTTTTACCGCACCGGCAACGGGTTTCATTTTTACACGGTGAGTGGTACCGAGGCCGGCAATGTGATCGCGGGTTTGCCCAGTTTCGCCTATGAAGGGCCGGCCTACCATGTGCTCGGTACCGCCGAAGCTGGCGCGCCAGATGCACCCGGCAACCACACCAACACCGTGCCGGTGCCCACTGATGGTCGGGAGGTTGACACCAGCCAGCCCGACCGCGTTGTGGGCAATGGAACACCCGCCAGCTGCACGGGGCAGGCCGTGGTGGCAGCGGTGGCGCAGGGTGGCAAGATCCGCTTCAATTGCGGCGCCAGCCCTGTGACGATCAACATGACCAGCACGGCCAAGGTGTTCAACAACAAGCCCGATGTCACGCTGGACGGTCAGGGCCTGATCACCCTGAATGGGGGCGGCACCGTGCGCATCCTGTACCAGAACACCTGCGATCAGGCCCAGGTCTGGACCAGTTCGACCTGCGACAACCAGGAGACGCCCCGGCTCACGGTGCAGAACATGCGATTTGTCAACGGCAACTCCACCGGTCAGACAACCCATGGCGGAGGCGGAGGCGCCATTTTCGTTCGGGGCGGCCAGTTCAAGGTCGTCAACAGCGCATTCACCAACAACCGCTGCGAAACCACCGGCCCCGACGTGGGTGGGGGTGCGGTGCGCGTGCTCGATATGTATCAGGGCCGCCCGGTGTACGTGGTGCAAAGCACCTTTGGTGGCGGGGCCGGCCTGGGCAACAGCTGTTCCAACGGCGGTGCGCTGAGCAGCATTGGCGTGTCGTACAGCGTGTACAACAGCTTGCTGAGCCACAACTCGGCAGTCGGCAATGGGGCCAATCCGCAACGGGCTGGCACGCCGGGAGGTGGCAGTGGCGGTGCCATTTACAACGATGGCAACGAATTCACCTTGTCGGTGTACGGCAGCGTGGTGAGCGACAACACGGC
>JBFHEQ010000486.1:0-2589 GCA_041584075.1 Hydrogenophaga sp. | reverse complement strand
GGCCGTCTTGGCATAGACCGCGGAAGCAAACTCATTGGGATCTGACATGAGGCGTCTGGATGCTTGAAAAGGTCTCCCTGAGCGGTGTTTTTAAGAGAGCTGGGCCTTCACCACAAGCGGTGCTTCCCCTGCCTCTGCGCCAAAACAGTTCTTTTGAATTACAAATCCAAGCCTGCCGGAGCACAATGCCCCCTGTGACGTGGCGAATCAACGACAGGTTCACGCAGTCCGCAAGGCACCCATGCACGGCTCACCCGTTGTGGCCGCCACCCGAGCGCTTCATATCTCGCAGCATGTAGAGGTACAGACCCTCCACCTTGTCTCGCGCCCAGGGCGTCTTGCGCAAGAAGCGCAGGCTGGACGACACACTGGGGTCCACATTGAAACAGCGCACCGGGATTCGCTCGCCCAGGCCTGCCCAGCCATAGTGTTCGGCCAATGCCGTGACCATGGCTTCCAGGGTCACCCCGTGCAATGGGTTGCGGGGTTGTTCGGGCAATCCCGATGGCGCAGGTGCGGTCATGGCGACGGTTCCGCCAAAGCCGCTTCGAGTGCGTCCACATACATGGACGCAACATCAAAACCGGCCTGATCGTAAATTTCCTGAAAGCAGGTCGGACTGGTCACATTGATTTCCGTGACGTGGTTGCCGATCATGTCCAGCCCCACCAACAGCAGACCCCGTTCAGCCAGCACCGGCGCAATCGCCTCGGCCACCCGGCGATTTTCGTCACTCAGGGGCTGCGCCACACCTTTGCCACCCGCGGCCAGGTTGCCTCGTACCTCGTTGCCTTGTGGAATGCGCGCCAGCACGAAAGGCGCGACCTTGCCACCGATCAGCAGCAAGCGTTTGTCGCCTTCGATGATCTCGGGCAGGTAACGTTGGGCCATGACGCTGGTGGCGCCACCCTGGTTGAGGGTTTCCACGACAGACCCCAGGTTCATGCCATCGGCACCCACCCGGAAGATCCCGGCGCCGCCCATGCCGTCGAGGGGTTTGAGGATGATGTCGCGGTGCTCGGCATGGAATGCCCGCAGTTCGTTGGCATTGCGCGTGACCAGCGTGGGCGGCGCAAAGCGGGCAAACTCCATCAGTGCGAGCTTTTCGGGGTGGTCCCGCAAGGCGCGCGGGCTGTTGAACACGCGCGCACCCTCGCGCTCGGCCTGTTCCAGCAAATGGGTGGCGTAAAAGAACTCGCTGTCGAACGGCGGGTCCTTGCGCATCAGCACGGCGTCGAAGCTGTGCACCGGCTCCAGCGCCTCGCTGGGCACGGTGTACCAGTCGTCGGCATGGCCGGTGAGCTGGAGGTGGCGCACCTGGGCGGTGACGGGCTGGCCGCTGCGCCAGCTCATGAAGCGCGGCTCGGTGCTGCTCACGCGATGGCCGCGTTTTTGCAGCTCACGCATCATGGCAAAGGTGGTGTCCTTGTAGATCTTGAAGGACTCGATGGGGTCGGCAACGATGAGGATGTTCATAGGGAAGAAGTGGTCTTGAACCTGTACTGTTGCACAAACAGCGCGACGGCGCCCGCCACCACGCCCCAAAAGGCCGAACCGATACCGGCCATGCTCACCCCGCTGAGCGTGACCAGAAAGGTGATCAGGGCCGCCTCACGGTGCCGGTCGTCCTTGAGCGCGGTGTGCAACCCCCCGCCAATGCTCCCCAACAGGGCGATGCCGGCAATGGCCAGGACCAGTTCGCGGGGAAAAGCCAGCAGCAGGCCCGTCACCGCCGCGCCGAACAAACCGATCACCACATAGATGGCGCCGCAAGCCACGGCTGCGGTGTAGCGCTTGTGCCGGTCCGCGTGGGCTTCTTCGCCCATGCAGATCGCCGCGGTGATCGCACTGAGGTTGAGGGCAAACGCGCCGAAGGGCGCGAGCACCAGCGTGGTCAGGCCGGTGAGGGTGATGATTCTGGAGATGGGCATGTCGTAACCCGCTGCGCGGATGGCCGCCACGCCGGGCAGATTCTGCGACGCCATGGTCACCACAAACAAGGGCAAGGCCAGGCTCACCATGGCCGCTGCGCTGAACTCGGGCCCAGTCCACACCGGACGGGCCAACTCCAGCACCACCGTGCCGCTCCGGAACTGTCCCATCGCCACCACCAGCGCCACGCCCACCGCCAGTGTCAGCGGCACAGCGTAACGGGGGATCCAGCGGCGCCCGACCAGGTAGGCGAGCAGCATGCTGCCCACCAGCGGCCAGGCCGTCTGGGCGGCTTCAAACGCCTGCAGCCCGAAGCGCGCCAGCACCCCGGCCAGCAAGGCCGAGGCGATCGCCACCGGAATGCGGTCCATCACGCGCTCGAACCAGCGTGTGGCGCCCACCAGGGTGATCAAGGCTGCGCTCGCCATGAAGGCCCCCACCGCCTGTGGCATCGTGAACCCACCGGCCAGCCCGGCTGTGGCCAGCACTGCGGCACCGGGGGTGCTCCAGGCCACCATCACGGGCTGGCGCAGGACCAGCGACGGGATGGCCGAGCACAGGCCCATGCCCAGCCCCAAGGCCCACATCCAGGATGTGATCTGTTCAGGCGTGGCGCCAAAGGCCTGTGCCGCCTGGAACACGATGGCCACCGAACTG
>JBFHEQ010000485.1:0-2594 GCA_041584075.1 Hydrogenophaga sp. | reverse complement strand
TGGGCGTCTTTCAGGAGCAAGGGGAATTCGGTGCAACCCAAAATCACAGCCTGGGCGCCCTTTGCCGAGAGTGACTCGATGACCCGGAGAAAAAACGCCTTCGTGTTTTCGCTGAACACGCCAACCGAAAGCTCCTCGTAGATCAGTCGCTGGATCGCGTCTTGCTCGGCATCGGTTGGCACGACCGTTTTCACCTGATACCGCTCCTGCAAGCGTCCCTTGATGAAGTCCTGCGACATGGTGAAGCGGGTGCCGATGAGTCCGACCGTGTGCAAGCCGGCATGCGTCAGGGTCTCCCCCATGGCATCGGCGATGTGCAGCACCGGCACCGACAGGGCCGCGCTCAACGGGTCAAATATTTTGTGCGGCGTGTTGGCGCACAGAGCAATGCCTTCCACGCCAAGCCCCTGCAACTCCAGCGCCGCAGACACGAAGAGCCCGGCGATGGCATCCCAGTCGCCGGCGCGCTGGAGATCGTGAATCTGCTTCTGATCCAGACTGATGAGCCGCAGCGGCGGGTTGGTGTTGTCACCATGGTGTTGATTGACCCGCCTGTTGATCTGGGCGTAGTAGTCGATGGTGGAATGCCATGAGGTCCCGCCGATGAGTCCGAATTTTTTCATCTGTTTGCCCGGGTTGTTGATTGGGTGCCATCTTGGCCGCTCTTGCACTGGTGCAAACAGCGTCCACAGGCCCTAAACGGCATGGCGGTGCAGGTACTGCCACTCTGAGACATGAACACCCCCCACCGTCTTGAACGTCTCGGAATCCGGCATCAGGGCAAAGCCGTTGGCCTCATAGAACCGTCGGGCACGCAGGTTTTCCGCAAGCACCCACAGCGTGGTCTCCCGGTAGCCCTGAGACCCAAGGGTGGACAGGGTGTGACCCAGCAAGGCCCGGCCCACCCCCTGCCGCCACGACAGGGGCTCCGCATAGACAGCCCAAATCTCGCCTCGGTCCGGTGGTGCGCCTTTGTCGCGACAACGCCCATGGCTTGCAAAGGCCACCACGCGACCGCCCAACTCGGCAACGTCGGTGTTCGATTCTGCCGCCTCAATGATCCGGTCCCAGCGACTGGCCCCATCCGGTATGGACAAACCCGCCAGAAACGCCACCGGGAAAATGTGCGCGTACGCCTCCCGCCAGGCACACAGGTGTATGGTCGCAATCGAGAGCGCGTCTGACCGGAGAGCCGGGCGTATGTTCATGCGCCTTGCCGGCTCCGATGCCAGCCACCGTTGAAGCACCCTGACCCAACCGCTTGGAGGGCCAGTGGCCTGAAGAACATCGCGAGGCAAGGCCCCTCACCGCCCACATGGCAACTGAAGCTTGTCCCGGTCATGATGGCCTTTGTTCCATGGTGGTGAGCGAATGGCTATTGTGATCCCTGTCAACCAGGGCAAAACCCCACTCGCCGGTCATCTATCCGACAGGACTGCCGCCAGACCAAGAAAACCAACGACGCGGGCGACCGGTCGCGGGTCTGGTGTGCCAACCGGAAGATGGTGGCCTCCATCGTGCGCGCAGACACAACCCGCCTGAAGGCGAAGCATGCCCTCCGCCTTTCACCTGAGCAGAGCCTCTGCGCCAGCGCAAACCCCGGTCTCCTATGAGGCGGGATAATCACGGCCTACCTTTGACGACACCGCACCGGAAATTCCCATGAGCTTCGCCCCCCTGCAAAACGACACTTTCCTGCGGGCCTGCCTGCGCCAGTCCACCGAGCACACCCCGGTGTGGCTGATGCGCCAGGCCGGTCGCTACCTGCCCGAATACTGCGCCACGCGCGCCAAGGCGGGCAGTTTCATGGGGCTGGCCACCAACACCGACTACGCCACCGAAGTGACCTTGCAGCCGCTGGAGCGCTACGCGCTGGACGCGGCGATTCTGTTCAGCGACATCCTCACCGTGCCCGACGCCATGGGCCTGGGCCTGAGCTTCCAGCAGGGCGAAGGCCCGAAGTTCGCCAAGACCGTGCGCACCGAGGCCGACGTGGCCCAGCTGGCCGTGCCCGACATGGCCAAGCTGCGCTATGTGTTCGACGCGGTGACCTCCATCCGCAAGGCACTCAATGGCCGGGTGCCGTTGATCGGTTTTTCCGGCAGCCCCTGGACGCTGGCCTGCTACATGGTGGAAGGCGGCGGCTCGGACGACTACCGCGCGGTGAAAAGCCTGATGTACAGCCGCCCCGACCTGATGCACCAGATTCTGGCGATCAACGCCGACTCGGTCGCCACCTACCTCAACGCCCAGATCGATGCCGGCGCCCAGGCGGTGATGGTGTTTGACAGCTGGGGTGGTGTGCTGGCCGACGGGAAATTCCAGGAATTCAGCCTGGCCTACACCAAGCGGGTGCTGGCCCAGTTGCAGCGTGAAAAAGACGGCGTGGTGATCCCGCGCATCGTGTTCACCAAGGGCGGCGGCTTGTGGCTGGACGAGATGAAAGACCTGGACTGCCACGGCCTGGGCCTGGACTGGACGGTGAATCTGGCCAAGGCGCGCGCGCTGGTGGGCGACAGCAAGGCCTTGCAGGGCAACATCGACCCCAACGTGCTGTTTGCGCCCCCCGAGCGCATCGACGCCGAAGTGGCCGC
>JBFHEQ010000484.1:0-2620 GCA_041584075.1 Hydrogenophaga sp. | reverse complement strand
CGGCTCGCGGCCTTCACTCTGGTTGAACGACACGCCCATGTCTTCGTAGGGAAACAGCTCGCTGCCCAGCACCCAGATTTCCTGCGCGTCGTCACCTGCGGTCTCCACGTCGATCTCGTTGGCGAACTCCATCAGGTTGACCTGCCGGCGCACCTGCTGCGGCGGCTCGTAACCGGCCACGATCGATCGGTCCAGATCAAAACCTTCAAAGGCCCAGAAGTAGCGGTTGTCGTCGCGGTAGGCGGCGCGTTGTCCGTCTGAACGCGGCTGGAAGGCTGGGCCCTGGGTCTGCCCACGGTAGCTGTGGGCCAACGCGACACCCATGTCCCAGGACAGGGTGTTGTCTTCCGGGTTGGCCAGCAAACGCGGCCGTGCGTCTGCGAACAAGGCACGGGCTTGGGCAATCCAGGGACTCGCGTCTTCGTAGCCCGGGTCGGCCCAGGCGCGCGCAAGCCGGTTGAGCCAGTCACCGGCGGTCGATGATTCTGTAGCCGTGGTGCTGTGGAGGTCGGCCCACAACACACGCAGACCTGGAAAGCGCTGGATCGCCAGCGCTTCGATGCGCGCGTCTTCCACCAGTCCGATCACCGCCATCTGCCAGGGGCTGAGTGACTCGGCCGAGATGGGCTGGCGCGTGTACACCACATGCGCGGCAGCATGGGCTGCGGCCGCGCGGTAGAGCTCGGTGGCACTCACCGGGCCGCTGTTGCCTTCCACCGCGTCGTAAGCATCGGGCAGGTGGATGAAGTAGTCTTCGATGAAGGGTTGGTAACCTTCGCGGCTTTCAAAATCGCCCGCCGTGGGGCGCATGAAAAAGTCGCGCCCCCAGAGTGCGCGCAGGTACATGTTGATGCGCCGCTGCACATCCACCAGCAACGTGCCCTTGCGCTCTTTTTGCAGCATGGCCGCCGACTCCTTGGAGGCAAGACCAAAATACTGGATCTGCTCCTCGTAATTGGTGCGGTGGGCGTGAGCGCCCCAGGTGGCCCAGCGGCGCAAGCCCCCCAGGGTCAGCTGACCGAGCAGGACATCGAGCTTGTCGAGCATGGGGCGCAAGCCGCGTGGTGCCTGTGCCAACAACACGTTGAGGAACTGCAGGTATTGCAGGAACAGTGCGCTGTCGGCCAGGCGCCGCGCTGCGGTGGGAGCCGTGGCAAGGACAAGCTCGATGACAGCCCCAGACGTTTTGGACGCCAGCATGAGCGCCGTGGTGGCGAGATCGCTCACCACGTCTTCGCCCACCTCCTTGGCCACCTGTGGCGCGCTGTCGATCCACGCATTGACCGGCGCCGCTCCGCGACCCAGACCACGCAGCGCCGAGGCACCTTTCACGTAGTTGTCCAGACCCCGCGCTGAAAACACCTTGGTGGCTTCGCTCCAGTTGTGCTCGAGCAGCTCGCACGAAGCGGGCTCCAGATCAGCGAGCCACTCGGCGTGGTCGTTCAGATGGTGGCTCATGAGCGTTCAGAAGAACGTCGAAACCGCCGCATCCAGAGCGTCGCGCATGTCGGGATCGTCGGTGATGGGGCGCACCAGCGCCACGCGGCAGGCTGCTTGCGCGGCCACACCCTTGGCGATCAGGCTGCCCGCATAAATCAGCATGCGGGTGGAGATGCCTTCGTCCAGACCATGGCCTTTGAGATTGCGCGCGCGCTCAGCGATGCCCACCAGTTTGCCAGCCACCTCGCTGCTCACACCCGTTTCGTGGGCCACGATCTCGGCTTCGACTTCATGATCCGGGTAGTTGAAATCGAGCGCACCAAAACGCTGCTTGGTGGACTGTTTCAAATCCTTCATCAGGCTCTGGTAGCCGGGGTTGTAGGAAATGACAATCTGGAAGTCGGCGTGCGCCCTCACCAGCTCGCCCTTTTTCTCCAGCGGCAACACGCGCCGGTTGTCGGTCAGCGGGTGGATCACCACCGTGGTGTCCTGGCGCGCTTCCACGACTTCGTCCAGGTAACAGATGGCGCCATGCCGAGCCGCCAGCGCCAGCGGACCGTCTTGCCAGCGTGTGCCTTGCGGATCGAGCAGAAAACGCCCGACCAGGTCGGAGGCCGTCATGTCTTCGTTGCAGGCCACGGTGATCAAAGGCTTTTTCAGTCGCCACGCCATGTGCTCAACAAAACGCGTCTTGCCGCAACCGGTGGGGCCCTTGAGCATCATGGGCATGCGCACCGAATACGCCGCCTCGTACAGCTCGACCTCATCGGCCACCGGGCGGTAGTAGGGCTCTTGGCTGACGCGGTAGGCGTCGAGTGGGTCGGTCATGGTGTTCTCCGTACTTGTATGGGCGGTGCGTTATTTCTTTGGCCAGCGCCGCGCGAGCCGGGGTGAACGGCTCCGTTCATGTCCCCCGCCAGCCTGCGGCCGGCTCATCCTGGACTTCACTGCGCCGCTCACCCCAACTCGCGCTCGTTGGATAGATTGAGGTTGCGCAGCAAAGTCATACGCCTCACCGGCACGCGTGTCCTAACCGAGGGCACCGGGGAACTGGCTCCGCCAGGCCGCCAGTGCCGCCCCCTGGGGGGTGACGCCGCAGGCGGCGCGGGGGGCTTCAGTCCTGCGGCGCAGGGGGGTTAGATCGTCCGGCCGCGAAAGATCACCATGGAAGTGCCTTGCG
>JBFHEQ010000483.1:0-2625 GCA_041584075.1 Hydrogenophaga sp. | reverse complement strand
TGAATCGAATCAGTTGAACGAGCCGATGCGGCCCAGGTCGCCGAAATTCATCCAGACAAAGAATGCTTTGCCCACAATGTTGGACTCTGGCACAAATCC
The DNA here is from genome assembly GCA_041584075.1 of Hydrogenophaga sp. Classification (GTDB taxonomy): domain Bacteria; phylum Pseudomonadota; class Gammaproteobacteria; order Burkholderiales; family Burkholderiaceae_C; genus Hydrogenophaga. Next base: position 2,526 of record JBFHEQ010000483.1, on the reverse strand, counting down.
CCAATACCTTGAGTCCAGCGAGTTGTCGCGATTGTCACCCATCATGAAATAGTGCCCGGCGGGCACCTTGCAAACCACGCCCTCCAGCGAGTAGGTGCACTGATCTCTCCCGGCAAAGTCTGTCGCGCCCGAGACGAAAGCCGGTCGGTCTATGTTGTTGAGGGTGTTGTAGGCCTTGCCGTTGAGTTCTTCGCCAAATTGCTGGGTGTAGCGCATGGAGTCGCTGTCAAAAAACTCCGGCATGGGTGTGTGGGGCACAGGCTGCCCATTCACCGTCAGCCGCTTGTTCAAATAGGCGACCTCGTCGCCAGGCACACCGATCACACGCTTGATGTAATCCAGGCTGGGTTGCGGCGGGTAACGGAACACCATCACGTCGCCCCGCTGGGGTTCGTGGTTGTCGATCACTTTGGTGTTGAAGACCGGCAGGCGGATACCGTAGTGAAATTTGTTGACCAGGATGAGGTCGCCGACCCGCAACGTCGGAATCATGGAACCCGAAGGGATCTTGAATGGCTCAAAAAGGAACGACCGCAAGACAAACACGGCCAAGATCACGGGAAACAAACCTGCAGTCCAGTCCAGCCACCAGGGTTGACGCAAGAGCTTTTCCCGTGCCGGCGCCAGCGCAGACGCATCCGCCGCAAAACCTTGCTGGGCCAGTGCCTTGGAGCGCTCCTGGCTTGAGGCCACCAGCCGGTCGGCTTCCTTTCGCCGCTGGGGCAGAAAAAACAGCTTCTCAGCGATCCAGTAAAGACCCGTGATCGCTGTGGCCACCATCAGCAGAAGGGCGAAGTTGCCCTCGGCCTGACCGAAGATGAATGCCCCCACATAGGCGGCAAAAGCGCCCAAAACCAACGCGGTGAGCGTGCTCATGGTTGATTGCATCAGTCTTCCACCTGCAAGATGGCCAGGAACGCTTCCTGAGGTACCTCGACCGAACCAATCTGTTTCATGCGCTTCTTGCCTGCTTTCTGCTTTTCGAGGAGTTTGCGTTTGCGGGAAATATCGCCACCGTAACATTTTGCCAGCACGTTCTTGCGCAGCGCCTTGATGGATTCGCGCGCGATCACATTGCCACCAATCGCGGCCTGGATGGCCACATCAAACATTTGTCGGCTGATGATTTCCCGCATCTTCGCAACCACCGCACGACCACGGTATTGCGCCTGCGTCCGGTGCACGATGATGGACAAGGCATCGACCTTTTCGCCGTTGAGCAGAATGTCGACCTTGACCACATCGGATGGGCGGAACTCCTTGAACTCGTAGTCCATGGAGGCATAGCCCCGGCTCACCGATTTGAGCTTGTCAAAAAAATCCAGCACGATCTCACCCAGCGGCATGTCGTAGGTCAGCATGACCTGCTTGCCGTGGTAGGCCATGTTGAGCTGCATGCCGCGCTTCTGGTTGGCCAAGGTCATCACCGCGCCCACGTAGTCCTGGGGCATGTACAGATGCACGGTCACGATGGGCTCGCGAATCTCTTCGATGCGCCCCTGCTCAGGCATCTTCGAAGGGTTTTCGACCTTGATCACTTCGCCGTCGGGTTTGACCACTTCGTAAACCACGCTGGGTGCCGTCGTGATCAGGTCCTGGTCGAACTCCCGCTCCAGCCGTTCCTGCACGATTTCCATGTGCAGCAGGCCCAGGAAGCCACAGCGAAACCCGAAACCCAGCGCCTGCGAGACTTCTGGCTCGTATTGAAGCGCCGCGTCGTTGAGTTTGAGTTTTTCCAGTGCATCTCGCAGGGCGTCGTATTGATTGGCTTCGGTGGGGTACAAGCCGGCAAAGACCTGCGGCTGCACCTCCTTGAAGCCGGGCAAAGCCTGCGCTGCCGGGCCCAGGTTGTTGGGCAACTTCTTTTCCAGGGTGATGGTGTCACCCACCTTGGCGGCCTGCAACTCCTTGATGCCGGCAATGATGTAGCCCACCTCACCGGCTTCCAGCGACGGCCGGGGCTCGGTAGCGGGCGTGAACACGCCGAGGTTGTCGGCGTTGTAGACCGTGTTGGTCGCCATCATCTTGAAGCGCTCGCCCTTCAGCAGGCGGCCGTCGACCACGCGCACCAGCATCACCACCCCCACATAGGCGTCGTACCAGCTGTCAACAATCATGGCCCGCAACGGTGCATCTGGCTGGCCTTTGGGTGGCGGAATGCGCGCGACCACGGCCTCGAGGATGTCTTGCACGCCCAGACCCGTTTTGGCTGAGCAGGGAATGGCATCGGTCGCATCAATCCCGATGACATCTTCGATTTCGATTTTGGCGTTGTCGAGGTCCGCATTGGGCAGGTCGATCTTGTTCAGCACAGGCACCACCTCAACCCCGAGGTCCAGGGCTGTGTAGCAGTTCGCCACCGTCTGCGCTTCCACACCCTGGCTCGCGTCCACGACCAGCAAGGCCCCTTCGCACGCGGACAGCGAACGGCTGACCTCATAGGAGAAGTCCACATGACCCGGCGTGTCGATCAGATTCAGGTTGTAGACCTGCCCATCACGTGCCTTGTATTGCAGCGCAGCCGTT
>JBFHEQ010000482.1:0-2638 GCA_041584075.1 Hydrogenophaga sp. | reverse complement strand
CAGAGCCAGCCCCGAAGTCTCGATGACCAGATGGTCGATCTGATCGCGCCGGGCCGAGAGCAGCTCCATCACCGGCGCAAACTCCTCCTGCACCGTGCAGCACAGGCAGCCGTTGGCCAGTTCGAACAGCTGGCCGTTGTCGGCGCCGCTTTCGTCGCAGCCGATGCCGCAGCTGCGCAGCAGTTCACCGTCGATGCCCAGCTCACCGAACTCGTTGACGATGACGGCAATGCGCTGACCTTGCGCGTGGGTGAGCAGATGGCGCACCAAGGTGGTCTTGCCGCTGCCCAAAAAGCCGGTGACGATGGTGGCTGGGATTTTTTTTGTTTCCATGGGGAGTCCTGGTTCAATCGGGTTCGGTTCAGAGGTGGGGCGGTGTGGGAGGGTGGCTTCATCGCCCCGTGGGGGGCAATGCGCGCAGACATTCGGCCAGCATCAGGGCGGCCTCGCCCAGGCGGGGACCTGGGCGCGACAAAAGGTCCATCTGATCGGCGTTGAGCAGACACAGCTGCTGGCGGCGCACAGCACTCAAGGAAGCCCAGCCGGGGCGCTCGCTCAATCGCCCCAGCGTACTGGCGGGCCCGATGATCACGTCGGGGGCGCGGCGCACCACCAGCTCGGGGTTCATGCGGGGAAACGGCCCCACCTGCCCGTCGACGATGTTCAGCAGCCCGAGCTGCGACACCGTCTCGCCGATGAAGCTCTTGTCGCTCGCAGCGGTGGGGCCCAGGCCCACCTCGATGTACACGCTGCGCCCGCGCAGGCCGTCGGGCACCCGGCGGGAAGCCACCTCCAGGTCACGCTCCATCGACCGCACCAGCGCCACCGCCCTGGCCTCTTCACCCAGCCACTGACCCAGACTCATCAGCATGCGCTTGAGATCGGCGTGGGTGCGTGCATCAAAGGTTTGCACCGGCACGCCCAGCGCGGTCAGGCGCTCGCCAGCGCGGCTGCGGGGCCCCAGCAGCACGAGGTCGGGGCGCAGCGCCACGATGCTTTCGATCTGCGCGTCTTGCAGACCACCCACTTTGGGCAGTTGTGCCACGCGGCCAGGTCCCATGGAATGGCGGTCGGTGGCCACCAGCTCGGCACAGTGGCCCAGCGCGCAGACCGACTCGGTGAGCGAAGGCGAGAGCGTGACGATGCGGTGGTGCTGCGCGAGCGCAGGCAACGCACCGCTCAACACCCCCACAGCGGCGAGCGCTAAGAGGGTGGGTCGCCAACAGAAGGCCCGACCGGCCATCAGTCCTCAATGCCCCGTTGAGCGGGCACGCCCGCCTGGAAGTGGTGCTTGATCAAGGTCATTTCGGTCACGGTATCGGCCAGTGCGACGAGCTCGTCGGGTGCGTTGCGTCCGGTGAGCACCACATGCACGTGGTCTGGCCGCTCGCGCAGGCAGGTCAACACGGCCTCCAGCCCGATCCAGCCATAGCGCAGCGGGTACATGATTTCGTCGAGCACCACCATGAAATGTTCACCGGCACGGATGGTCGCTTCTGCCCGGGCCCACCCGTCCAGCGCGAGCTGGGCCGAATGATCCAGGTCGCGGCTCTTCCAGCTGAAACCGTCGCCCAGGCCTTCAATGGGTATGCCCAGTTGCTCAAACAGCCGGTGCTCGCCGAAGCGCGCCGATGGCACCTTCATGAACTGGTACACCTTGACCTGCTTGCCGCGGCCATGCGCACGCAAGGCGATCCCGAAGGCCGCCGTGCTCTTGCCCTTGCCTTTGCCGGTGTGCACCAGCACGAGCCCGCGCCGTTGGCCCTGGGGCTTGGGGGTGTCCCGCAACACGGGGGGAGATTCGATTTCCATCAAGTGCTCCTTCAGGCCGGGTGGTGCAGGCGGCGGTCCACCACAGGCGAACCTTTGAGGCTGTGCAGCGATTTGGCGATGGCCAGAATGCCCAGGTCAACCAGCGGCTCCAGCAGCACCACACTCATGTAGGCCGCACCGAACGTGGTGATGTTTTCCAGATTCTCGGCACCGATGCCACGGCCGTAGATGGCCCAGAAGCCCACCCACAGCACGATCCCGCCCTGGTAAGCCAGAGACAGTTTGAAGGCCTGGCCGTAGCCGATGTCCACATAGGCCATGTCCTCGGGAATCACGCGGCGGGCCAGCGCGGCGGTGGCAAACAGCGGCACCAGCAAGGTGGTGAGGTTCATGCCGATCTGAGGCAAATCAAAAGGGGCAAAGAGCAAGCCCTGCACGAGAAGCCCGCCCGTCAAACCGATGGCTGCCGGCGCAGCGCCCAGCAGAAGCAGCAAAGTGGTCCCCAGGATCAAGTGCACCTCGGACACGCCCACGGCGTGGTGCGGAAACACCTCGAAGAAACAAAACACCAGCGCGGTGGCGATCGCAGCACGCAGCAAAAAAGCACCAGCGCCCACACGCTTCACGGCGTCAAGTGAAAGCTTGGTCGCATAGCCCAATGCGGCCGTTGCGGTCGCATAGCTCAGAAAAATTTTGGCTCCGTCGACCAGTCCGGGTTCTATGTGCATGTCAATCCTCCTAGGTTCAATGCGTTGTCTACAACGCGGTTTAGAAAACACGACAACTCAACGCGGCAACACCACCCACTGCCCTCGCAGCGCATGGATTTCAAGCCGGTGATCAAAAACTTCTTCCAGAGCCCGGT
>JBFHEQ010000481.1:0-2644 GCA_041584075.1 Hydrogenophaga sp. | reverse complement strand
TGCAGCCAGACCGACTGCTGCTCGGCCAGCGTGGCGCCAATGGCGGTGGTGCCGACAGCGGCTTCCGACAAATCGATCCCGACGCGTGCCAGCGCCGACGCCGCGGCTTCGTTGCGGTCTACCGGGCCATGGACATCGATCACGATGCCCTGGGCATTGGTGAGCACCGCGAAGTAACGCGTGTGCAGCATCGCGCGGGTCAGTGTTCGAATCACCGGTGCCGCGGCGAGCAGCAAGGTGCGGCTGGTGTCCAGTGCACGATGGGCATCCGACTTGGAAACCGAATTGAACGACACCGGGTTTTCGGGAGCATGCCCCATGGCCAGGCAGCGCTCCCACGAACGCGCGATGCCGGGCGCCAGGCCCGGGGGGGCGATCTCCCTGGCGTGCAACACACTTTGACGTGCCTGCTCAATGAGCGAGAGACGTTGTGTTTCCGGTGTGGTGATGGTGGCGCTGGCGAGCATGCGGGCGTTCAAATCCTTTCGAAGAGACCGGCGTCCGAGCTCCCTTCAAGTTCAAATTCGGCCCTTGATTTAATCAGTTCCTGGCCGTTTTTGCACGGGTCTGTCGGCGGTTTGAGTGCGGGTTTACCCTGAATGTCACGGTGGCTTGGCTGTGTCTTCGAACGGGACTCAGGTGCCGCGGTTTGGCGTAAAGCACACCGCTGCGCTGCCATCGCCGGGGGAGAGGTGTTCTTTGGCCGGGCCGACCTGCATGTCGCGCGGCAGGGGAACGGCGTTTTTCAATGCGAGAACTTCGGCCATCACACTCACCGCGATTTCGGGTGGGGTCTTGCTGCCGATGTAGATGCCGATGGGCCCGCGCATGTTGGCCAGACTCTCTTCGGTCTGGTCAAAGTGCTCGATCATGCGGGCCCGGCGCGCTTCGTTGTTGCGTCGCGAGCCAATTGCGCCAACATAAAACGCGTCGCTGCCCAGCGCCTCCAGCAAGGCAAGGTCGTCGAGCTTGGGGTCGTGGGTCAGGGCGATGACGCAGGTACGCCGGTCGACGTTGAAGGCGGTGACCACGTCGTCGGGCATGCCAGGTTCGAGTTTGACCCCCGCTACCCGCCAGTTGCCCCGGTATTCTTCCCGCGGATCGCACACGGTCACGGCAAAGCCGCAGAACAGCGCCATGGTGGCGAGGTATTCGGTGAGTTGCCCGGCACCGATGAGCAGCATGCGGTACTCGGGACCAAAGCTGTTGCGCAGGGTGGTGCCGTCATCGTGCAGGGCTTGCGGCTGGGTGGCGGGCACCAGGGTCACCAGGCCTGTCGCAATCTGCGTGTGGCGCTCCATCATGTGGCCGTCGGTCAGCGTTTGCACCAGGGCCTCCAGCGGACCCACTTCGGGATTGAACTCCAGCAGCAATTCCAGCGTGCCGCCACAAGGCAGGCCAAAACGGTGGGCTTCGTCGGCGGTGACGCCATAGGTCACGCGCTCGGGCGGGCCAGTCGGGATATCGTGGGTGATGCCAGCGACCGCCACCGAACCTTCGGGTGTGTTGGCACGGCTGTAGCGGTAAATCAGGTCGTCTTCGATGCAGCCACCCGAAACCGATCCGGCCACGGCGCCGCTCTCGCACAGCGCCATGATGGACCCCACGGGGCGGGGCGACGAGCCCCAGGTTCGCACGACGGTGGCCAGCAAGGCTTTTTTGCCTTCGCGCCGCCATTGCAGCAGGTGGCGCAAGACGGTGAGATCGATGTTTTCCATGGGGGTCGGGAGGGGGCGCAGTTGAAGTTTCAGCGGGATGCCAGCCAGATGATGACCACAAGGGCCACCGCACCCGCGGCCCATACCCACGTGGGCACACCGCCAGTGGGGTTGATGGAGGCAACCGGGGTGGCATCGCTGGTCTGTGCTGCGGTTTCCTCGGGCGGGAAGCGCTTTTCCAACTCGGCCTCGAACCGCTTGAAAAAGTCTTCGGCCATGTTTTTCGCCACGCCATCGATCAGGCGCTGGCCCAACTGGGCGATCTTGCCGCCCACCGTGGAATGCACGGTGTAGTGGAGTTCGCAGCCACTCGCCAGCGGCTTGAGTTCGACCGATGATTCGCCTTTGCCGAATCCGGCGACGCCGCCCTGGGCATCGAAGCTGAGTTTGTAGCTGGTGGGCGGGACGATGTCGGTGAGCTGGACGTTGCCGTTGAAGGTCGCGGCCACGGGGCCGATCTTGATGCCTGCGGCGACGGCATAGGCGTTGTCGCCTGAGGGCTCAAATTTTTTGCAACCGGGGATGCAGGCTTTCAGGATCTCGGGGTCGTTCAAGGCCTCCCAGGCTTGTTGCTGGGTGGCTTTGAGCTCGCGTTGGCCGGTCATGTCCATGGGGGTACTCCTCGGGGAAAGTTGATCGAGATGGTGGGTGTCAGCGGTGCATCAGCCGGGCCATGGCCTGCGCCAGGTCTTCCAGGCGGCTGAGGTTGTGCACGGCGAGCATACCGTCGGCGTGTTGGTGCAAGACCTGTGCGCCGCTGGCCAATGGCGCGTAGCCATCAAAGCGCAGCAGCGGGTTGAGCCACAGCAGCTGACGGCAATGGCGTTTGAGCCAGGTCAGTTCCTGGTTCAGCGCTTCAGGCTCGCCCGTGTCCAGCCCATCGCTGATGAGCAGAACGACCGTGCGCCGGCCTACCAATGTGCGGG
>JBFHEQ010000480.1:0-2681 GCA_041584075.1 Hydrogenophaga sp. | reverse complement strand
CTCACCGTCTTCGTCATGGTCACCTCGGACGCCTCGTACGGTATGGTGGCCGAAGCGGCCGAGTCTGCGATAGACGCCTTTTTGATCAAACCCCATACGGCGGCAGGGCTGGCGGAGCGTATCAAGCACGCTCGCCACCGCAAGCTGGCGTTGAAAGAGATTTTCACAGCACTGGACGCCGAACGCCTGGACGATGCCTACCGGCTGTGCAAAGCCCGTTTCACCGAACAGAAGTCCCATGGCCTGTACGCCGCCCGACTGGGTGCCGAGCTGATGCTCAAGAAGGGCCGCATGGCCGACGCCCAGGCTCTCTATGAGGCGGTGGCGGCCGCAGGCCCTTCGCCCTGGGCCCGCCTCGGCGTGGCCCGCGCCCAGCTGGATGCCGGACAGCCCCAGCACGCGGCCACAACGCTGACGGCCCTGATCCAGCAAGATCCGGGCTACACCGATGCCCACGACATCATGGGTCGCACCCAATTCGAACTGGGCCAGTTTCAGAATGCGCTCAACAGCTTCCGAACCGCCACGCAGGACACCCCGTCTTCGGTCAGCCGCCTGCTCAGGCACGGCATGATGGCCTTCCACGCCGGCGAACGCGACGAAGGCATTGAACAACTGGACCGCGCGAGTCGCATCGGCCTGGACTCCAAGCTGTTCGATGCACAGGCCCTGGTCCTGTTGGCGTTCTCGAGGCAGGACAAGAATGACGCACGTGGGCTCGCGCGCTGCGTCGAACAACTCAACCACCTCCGGAACCGCCATCCCGACAGCGAACGCATCGAGCGCCTGATCGACGTGATGACCGCGCTCACGGCTCTGCAAAGCCAGGACAACGCACGCGCGATGGAGGAGATCAGGCGCATGGCGAAAATGGCCATGGACCCCGATTTTGACCACGAATCGGCCGGCAACCTGCTGGCACTGATGACACGGCTGGCACAACGCTCGGTACAGCTCTATGAACTGGATGCATGCATCGACACCCTCGCTCTGCGCTTCTGCACCAGCCACGCCCTGTCCGAACTGCTGGCCTGCTTCACCGATGGCCGCGCCGATTTTGCCAAGCGCATCCGCGCCGCCCATGAAGAAGTGCTGAAAATCAACGGCAATGCGGTATCAAAAAGCCTCAACGGCGACGCTGCGGGCGCCGTCAAGGATCTGATCGAAGCCGGCGAACGCACCCGCAACGCCAAGATCATCGAAACCGCGCACAGCATCCTGGAGCGTCATGCGGACGCCATCGACCAGGCCCCCTCAATGCGCCGCACCGTTCAGGTCTTGCGCACCCGCTACAAAACCACCCTGCTCCACCCAGGACTGGGTGAACAGGCCCACACGGGCCGTGCGGCCGGCGGCATGTCATTGCCCACAGGGTACAAGCCGCGCCGGTCGAGCGGCGTGGCGGCGGGAAACACGGCAGCGGCGCCCGTCTGAGATACCGGGTTCAGATCGCCACCAGCTGGCGCACGCCTTTGGCCTGCATTTCACTGCCTGGGCCGCTGGCGACCACCTCGCCGCGCTCCATCACCACATAGCGGTCGGCCAGCTCTTCCGCAAAGTCGTAGTACTGCTCCACGAGCACAATGGCCATGTTGCCCCTGTCCGCCAGCATGCGGATCACGCGGCCAATGTCCTTGATGATGTTGGGCTGAATGCCCTCGGTGGGCTCATCCAGGATCAGCAGCTTGGGCCCCGCCGCCAGCGCCCGGGCGATGGCCAGCTGCTGCTGCTGTCCGCCCGAAAGGTCTCCCCCTCGCCGGTGCAGCATGTCCTTGAGCACCGGGAACAGCTCGAACAGCTCGGCCGGCACTGGAGTGCCCCCCTTCTTGATCGCCAAGCCCATCTCCAGATTCTCTTCCACCGTCAACCGTCCGAAGATTTCGCGGCCCTGCGGCACGTAACCCACGCCCATGCGAGCCCGCTCGTAAGGCGTGGCCTTGGCCATGTTGACCCCATCGAGTTCGATGCTGCCGCTCTTGATCGGCACCAGCCCCATGAGCGACTTGAGCAACGTGGTCTTGCCCACGCCGTTGCGACCCAGCACCACGGTGACCTGGCCCAGCTCGGCTTCCAGGCTGACGTTGCGCAGGATGTGGCTGCCGCCGTAGTACTGGTTGATGTCTTTGACTTTGAGAAGGCTCATGTTGCTTTCCTCTGTTTCGTTTTTTGGGTTGAACCCCTGGCTATTGAGACGTGCCGGGTCGCGCCCCGGCGGCGCCTTACTTTTCTTTGCTTCGCCAAAGAAACGTAAGCAAAAGAAAGGCGAGCCGGATGCGCTGCCCTTCGGGTTCGCTGCGTTGCTCGGCCCAGCCGGGGTCGGGCTGAACTCGCCTACGGCTCAGACAACGCCCGCCCTGATCCGTCCGGCCCTGCGCTACTCGCCAGCGCATGACGGCGAAAAGCGAGTAACCCCCGCGCTGCGCTTTCAGCGCATCACCCCCCAGGGGGCAACGCTGGCGGACTGGCAAGACAAGGTTCGCAGCGTAATGGGGTAAAGACAACGGCTCCGGTGAAGGGCTGTCCGATCCAGCTCCCGCTACCTGCCGTGTGGCCGGGCTGAGCAGCGCAGCGGCTGGCGGATCAGGGCGGGCGTTGTTTGAGCGAAGCGAGTTCAGCCCGACCCCGCCAGACGCGAGCAGCGCAAGGAACCGCGCAGCGGACCGGACTTCGGCTCGCCTTTT
>JBFHEQ010000479.1:0-2683 GCA_041584075.1 Hydrogenophaga sp. | reverse complement strand
GCTTCCTGGCTGACCGCGCTGCTGCTGATGCCGTCGGCCAGTGCGATGGCCACGCCCTTGGAGCCCAGCAGCGGCTCAGCCGGTATGAGTGCGCCGTGGAAATCCTGGTTGATTTCCTTGCGGCCTTTGTCGCTGCATTGGCCGACGCTGATGCGCAAGGAGTGGGTCATGGGCATCTGGAGCGCCTTGCGACCGCAGGTGCGGCCGCAAGGACGTTCGAGGCGATCAGCGGGCTGGCACGCCAGGAACGTTGCGCGCGGCGCGCTTGGGGGCGGTGCGCACGTGGGTGGAGTACAGGGTGAGACCCACAAAGGCCAGACCGCCGACGAGGTTGCCGAGCACGGTGGGGATTTCGTTCCAGATCAGGTAGTCATAGATCGAGAAATTGCCACCCAGCAGCAGACCCGACGGGAACAGGAACATGTTGACGATGGAGTGTTCGAAGCCCATGTAGAAGAACAGCATGATGGGCATCCACATCGCGATGACCTTGCCCGAGACATTGGTGGAGACCATGGCTCCCACCACACCGGTGGACACCATCCAGTTGCACAGCACGCCGCGGATGAACAGCGTCAGCATGCCGGCGGCGCCGTGTTCGGCGTAACCCACGGTGCGGCCTTCGCCGATGTGGCCGATGGCCTTTCCGACCGCGTTCGGCTCGGTCGAGAAGCCAAAGGTGAAGATGATGGCCATCATGATGGCGACCAGGAAAGCGCCCGCAAAGTTGCCCACAAACACCAGGCCCCAGTTGCGCAGCACGCCGTTGAGGGTGACACCGGGGCGCTTGTCGATCAGGGCCAGGGGGCACAGGGTCATGACCCCGGTCAGCAGGTCGAAGCCCAGCAGGTACAACAGGCAAAACCCGACAGGAAACAGGATGGCGCCGGCGAGTGGCTGCCCGGTCTGTACGTTGATCGTGATGGCAAACGCGGCGGCCAGCGCCAGGATGGCGCCGGCCATGAAGGCGCGGATCACGGTGTCGCGGGTGGACATGAAGATTTTGGCTTCTCCAGCGTCCACCATTTTGGTGACGAATTCAGAAGGTACGAGGTAGGCCATGTGGAGTCCTTCAATTTGCTCAGGGCGTGCACCCAGGGGTCGGGTGCGGTTAAGAACGCCAGACAGGGTTTGTCGGCGGACAGTCGCGCCAGGCTGCAGCGGATCGATCGCTGGCTTCCCAACAAAAACGGCGTCCATTCCTCACCCCGTTCGCTGCTACGCAAGCGGGGTTGGAATGGACGCCGTTGTCCATCGAGAAGTTGTGGTGAGCAGCTCGCTGCCCATGCACCGATCGGGCCGCCGTTGGCCTGACCAAGCTACCTAAGCATGCTTTGTGCCAGCTCCGGTATCTCGACTTTTCCCGAACGAGAGAGGGTTTCAGGCCCGGCAACGTGCTCTGGGTGAAGCTGTGAGGCCAAAGCGGTGCGTGGAGCGATCGTTTTTGGTGCGGTGCGGCAAAACGCGACCGCACAGGTCGATCAGATCACCGTGGTGTGGCGGCTCAGGTCGCGGCTTCCAGGCCGTTGTGGAAGTGTTCCTGCATGCGCTGCATGGCGAGCTCCCCTTCGCGGGCTTCGAGCGCAGCCATGACCGCGCGGTGTTCGCTCAGCGAGTCTTCTATGCGCCCGGTCTTGAGCAGAGAGTTGTGGCGGTTGAGCTTCATGACTTTGCGCAGGTCGGTGACCATCTGCATGCGCCAGCGGTTGTCGGCGATCTCGAGCAGGCGCATGTGAAAGCGCTCGTTGATGGCGAAAAACAGATCGCGCTGGCCGGTGGCCGCTTCCAACTCGGCGTGGATGGCCTGCAGTTCGGTGAGCTGCTCTTCGCTGGCGCGTTGTGCCACCACACCCGCTGCATCGGATTCCAGCAGCGCCAGCAGGTGGTAGACATCGGCCAGGTCTTTGTCGGACACTTCGGTCACATAGGCTCCGCGCCTGACTTTCATGGTCACCAGGCCTTCGGCTGCGAGCACTTTCAACGCTTCGCGCAAAGGGGTGCGGCTGATGCCGTATTCCTCGGCAATCTTGAGCTCGTCGATCCAGCTGCCGGGCTGAAGTTCGCGACTGAAAATGCGCTGCCGAAGCAATTCGGCAACTTCTTCGTACAGGGCGCGGGGCGCGAGCGACAGGGCGGACATGGCAGAGGTTAGAGCGGCGAGGTATCGTGGCAAGCAGAGGCAGATTGTAAGCCGTGAGGAATATTTTGCATCAATAATTATGAATGATATAAAATACGCGTCGTTCTTGTCGCCTCCAACCCACGCACTGTCATGACCCAGAAACAGCCCGAATTCCGCTCTGCCACCTATGAAGAATGGGCCAAGGCCGCCCAGAAAAGCGCGCCCGGAGGTGATCTTGAAGCCTTGAACTGGGTGACGCCCGACGGCATCAGCGTCAAGCCGCTGTACACGGCTGCCGACACGGCCCATCTGGCCCATGCCAATACGCTGCCCGGCTTTGAGCCGTTTGTGCGCGGCCCGCAGGCGACGATGTACGCCGGCCGTCCCTGGACCATTCGCCAGTACGCCGGCTTCTCCACCGCTGAAGAGTCCAATGCGTTCTACCGCAAAGCCCTGGCCGCTGGCGGTCAAGGTGTGTCGGTGGCCTTCGACCTGGCCACGCACCGGGGTTACGACAGCGACCACCCCCGTGTGACGGGCGATGTCGGCAAGGCCGGCGTG
>JBFHEQ010000478.1:0-2710 GCA_041584075.1 Hydrogenophaga sp. | reverse complement strand
TATTCACCGCTCATGACCGCTGCCATCGAACTCGACAACGTCGCCTGCACCTTCATCAGCAAGGATGCACCCAGCCAGCGCTACACCGCGGTGCAAAACGTTTCACTGACCGTGGGCGATGGCGAATTTGTGAGTGTGGTGGGGCCCACGGGCTGCGGCAAGAGCACGCTGCTCAACGTGGCGGCAGGCCTGCTCACGCCCAGCGAGGGCGCTGTGCGCATCTTCGGCCAGCCTCTCAGCGGCATCAACGCCCGGGCCGGCTACATGTTCCAGTCCGAGAGCCTCATGCCCTGGCGCACGGGGCTGGACAACGTGATGGCCGGGCTGCAATTTCGCGGCGTGCCCGATCGCGAAGCCCGCGAGCAGGCCGAAGCCTGGTTGCGCCGGGTCGGGCTGGGTGGATTTGGTGACCGCTACCCGCACCAGATGAGCGGCGGTATGCGCAAGCGCGCCAGCCTGGCCCAGACCCTGGTCATGGACCCCGACATCATCCTGATGGACGAGCCCTTCTCGGCCCTCGACATCCAGACCCGGCAGCTGATGGAAAACGAAGTGCTGCAGCTCTGGGCCGAGAAAAAGAAGGCCGTGCTCTTCATCACCCACGACCTGGATGAGGCCATCGCCATGAGCGATCGGGTGGTGATCCTGAGCGCGGGACCGGCGGCTCGTCCGATTGGCGAATTCCACATCGACATCCCGCGCCCCCGTGACGTGGCCGAAGTCAAGATGACACCCCGCTTCATCGAACTGCACCAGGCCATCTGGGGCGTGCTGCGCGACGAGGTCTTGAAGGGCTACCAGCAACAGCTGCAAAAAGCCGCCTGACTTCGCCAGCCACACCCGGCGACCCGCTCACCCCAACCCATTTGCAGCCAACACCATGTGGAATCTCATCAAACCCCGCGCCGCCACCTTGCGTCTCTGGCAATTCGCCCTGCTGTTCGCGGTGGTCGGTTTCTGGTACGCCATGACCAAGCCGGGCCTGATCCCGCCCATGATGTTCGACAACGACCGTCAGGCGGCCTTCTTTTTCGGTGAACCGATCGAAGTGGCGCAGCGCATCTGGGCCTGGTTCGTCAGCGATGCCGACATCTACCCCCACCTGCTGATCACCCTCACCGAGACCCTGCTGGCATTCGCGATCGGTTCGGGCGCCGGCCTGGGCGCCGGCCTCTGGCTGGCCCTGAGCCCCATGGCCTCGGCGATTCTGGAGCCTTACATCAAGGCCATGAACTCCATGCCCCGCATCATCCTCGCGCCCATCTTCGCCGTGTGGTTCGGGCTGGGCATGGGGTCCAAAGTCGCGCTCGGCGTGACGCTGGTGTTTTTCATCGTGTTCTTCAACGTGTACCAGGGCGTGAAGGAAGTGAGCCCCGTGGTGCTGGCCAACGCGCGCATGCTGGGCGCCAGCCAGAAGCAGCTGCTGCGCCACGTTTACCTCCCCAGCGCCACCAGCTGGGTCTTCAGCTCGTTGCACACGTCGGTTGGTCTGGCTTTTGTCGGTGCGGTGGTGGGCGAGTACCTGGGATCGAGCCAGGGCGTGGGCTACCTGATTCTGCAGGCCGAAGGCAGCTTCGACATCAACACGGTGATGGCCGGCATCGTGGTGCTGACCGTGTTCGCCCTGGTGCTCGATGCCCTGGTCGGCAGCATCGAGAAGCGCCTGATGACTTGGCAACCCAAAGCCGGCGAAACCGAAAAACTCTGAGGATCTCCATGAATGCTTGGCTCACTCTCACCCTGGCTATCGCCGCTGAAGTGGTGGCGACCAGCGCGCTCAAAGCGAGCGAAGGCTTTACCCGTCTCTGGGCTTCCATTGTTGTGGTGTTGGGCTATGCGGTGGCCATCTATTTCTTGTCGCTGGTGCTGAAAGCCATCCCGGTCGGTGTGGCCTACGCCATCTGGTCGGGTCTGGGCATTGTGCTCATCACCCTGGTGGCCTGGCTCATGCACGGGCAGCGCATCGACCTGCCCGGCTTGCTGGGCATGGGACTGATCGTGGCGGGCGTGGTGGTGCTCAACGTCTTCTCCAAAACCTCGGTCCACTGAAGGACCACACCAGGGCCTGGATTGCGCCCGTGCGGCATGTCGCAGGATCCGAAGATCCTGCGCCCGTCACAACACCTTGAACAGCTTCTCGCGCAGCTCGGGCAAGCGCTTGGCCCCCATGCTGGTGTTGGACATGCTGTATTCCCAGGCGTGGAACACCGTGCGCAATTGCTCCGTGGTTTCAGCGTGGAAGATGTCGTGGACCAGGGAAACACGCATGTTGTGACCAATGATCGAGTTGATCGAATTGATCATGAAGTTGCGGGCCATCTCGTTTTCTTTGGTCGAGCGCGCAGCGGCCGGCGGCAAACCCGGAATCGTGGCATCCACCGGTGGCCTGAACAAATCGGTGTCCGGGTCTCCCTCGGCCAAATCCACGGGCACGTTGGTCTGCGGGGTTGCATTTGCATGCGGCTTGACACGCAATTCCACACAGCCCTGGGCCAGCAACGCGTCCAGCATCTGCTCCACGTCTTGTCCCGCCGGGACGAAGGCCGCCAATTCGGTTGCGCTGCGCTTGCCGTCGATCAGCACGAGCAACCGGCGCAACAAAGGCGCCAGACCGAGCGAACGGGTCTGGATTTCCTGCTGTCCCGCGACCGTCTTGGCATAGACCGCGGAAGCGAATTCTTTGGGATCTGACATGAGGCGTTTGGATTCT
>JBFHEQ010000477.1:0-2718 GCA_041584075.1 Hydrogenophaga sp. | reverse complement strand
TTCAGGGTCTCACCACAGGCCTACGGGCCCCACGCATGAGGAGCATTGCATGATTCAGGTTGGCGACAAGATCCCCGCAGTCACGTTGATGGAGTATGTCGAGGTGGAGGGCAACGGCTGCAGCATTGGGCCCAATCCCGTGAACACGACCGAAGCCGCCGCTGGCAAGACCGTCGCCCTGTTTGCCCTGCCCGGTGCCTTCACGCCCACCTGCTCGGCACAACACGTGCCTGGCTATATCCAGAACTTCGATGCCCTCAAAGCCGCTGGTGTGGACGAGATCTGGTGCCTGAGCGTGAACGACGCTTTTGTGATGGGCGCATGGGCCCGCGACCAGCAGACCGGCGCCAAGGTCCGCATGCTGGCCGATGGCGACGCCGCGTTTGCCAAAGCCACCGGCCTGACGCTTGACCTGACCGGCAAGGGCCTGGGCCTGCGCAGCAACCGTTATTCGATGTTGGTGAAAGATGGCGTGGTCAGCACGCTGAACATCGAAGGTCCCGGCAAGTTCGAAGTCAGCGATGCCACCACGATGCTGGCCCAGGCCAAAGCCTGAGTCCCTAGAGGATGCGGAGATGCGGGCCGGGTCGGCCTGCTCTCCGGCGTGAAGAAACCACGGTGCACCAGTCAGCCGTGGTTTTTTTTTGCCGCTCAAACCTCACAGCAAGGGACGGTTCGTCAGTCTGGCCATCAGGTAATGCGCGCCGGGGATGGGGTTGTGGTAGTACGGTGCGACCTCGACAAACCCGGCCTCCTGGTACAGGGCCCGGGCAGTCTCCATGTCGCTCAGGGTATCGAGCAATATGCTCGCATAGCCAGCCACCTGGGCCTGGATCATGGTCCGTTCGACCAATTGGCGCCCAAGTCCCAGGCCGCGGTAGGCTGGTCGCACAAACAAGCGTTTCATTTCGCAGGCGTCCACATGGTCGCTGCCGGTCATGGGACGAAAAGCGCAGCATCCGGCTGGCCGTTCGTCGACGCAGGCCATCAGCAACCCGCCCATGGGCTCGGCGTAAGCGCCGGGCAGGTGGCGAAGCTCTTCGTCGAATCCCTGGAAGCACAGGTCGATACCGAGGTGGGCCTGGTAGTCGACGAACAGGCCCCGAATCGCATCGAGGTCTTCTCCGCTGCGGACCAGACGCCAGTCAATGTTGGTCGAGGCGTTGTCTGTCATGTGGGGTAAATGTGAGCAAGCGTGGCGTTTGCGGGGTGAGGACCGTGCATTGCCGGATGGCCGGCACGTGTCAGCCGCCCAGCGCCACCAGGCGATTCACGACCGTTGCACAGAGCAACAGCAGCATCAGCGCAGCGAGGCGCGACGCAACGGTATCGCGGCTGGCCCGGGTGGTTTGTTCGAGCTGCTTGTCACCGGTGACCATGGGTCGGACCAGATCGGTCTTCTTGGCCCAGCGGTAGTAGGCAATGGCCAGCAAGTGAAGCACCACCAGCGCGATCACCAGGAATTTGTCGATGTTCTTGTGGTAACTGGTTGCCGAACCGACCCATTCGGAAGACACCAGTGCGGTCAATGGGCCCGCAAACGCGATCTCGTCATCGCTGAAGAGCCCGCTGCCCACCTGCACCAGCAACACGAGCAGCAAGGCGAAGACCGACAGGGCACCGGTGGGTGTGTGGCCCACGCTGTCTTGCGCCCGCCCGCGCCCACGCAGATAGGCCATCAAGGTCGCGGGCGTGTAAACAAAGCTTCTGAACCGTGACCAGTGACCGCCGACCACCCCCCAGACCAGCCGGAACAACAACAGCGTGAGCACGCTGTAGCCGAACCGGAAATGCCAGTTCATCCAGTTGCCGCCGATATTGGCGGTGATGACCAGGCCGACGACGCAGGCAGCGAGGGCCCAATGGAACAGACGGGTGGGCAGATCCCAGACGCGGATGGTATGCATGCCGGAAGTTTGCCTCAAAAGAATGTTCGTGTGCGATCGCGTCGGAGTCAGCGCCAGGGCTGCGAAGGCAGCAGCAGTCTCAGGAGCGGCAAAAAAGGCGCTGGAGGGCGGCCAGCAGTGCGCTCAAGCGGAACTTCATTGCTCCCTTTACACTCCGCCACAGATGGCCTGTGGCCATTTCGCCATTCCTTTTGTCAACCTTGATCGGGAGTCCTCATGAAAATGCTTGCACCTTTGGCCTTGACCCTTGCCGCTGTGACCCTGTCCACCACCGCGCATGCGCAGTTTCAGAAGCCCGAAGATGCGGTGAAGTACCGCAAGGCGGCCTTCACCGTCATGGGAGCCCATTTCGGGCGTGTGGGCGCCATGGCGAATGGCAAAGTGCCTTTTGATGCCAAAGTGGCTGCCGAGAACATGGCCATCGTCGAAACCATGAGCAAACTGCCCTGGGCTGGCTTTGTCGCCGGCACGGACAAGGGCGACACCCGTGCCTTGCCAGAGATCTGGACCGAGGCCGCCGACTTCAAGGCAGGCTCGGACAAGTTGCAGATCGAGGTGAGCAAACTCGCCGCGGCGGCCAAGACCGGCAATCTGGATGCGTTGAAAACGGCTTTTGGATCCGTGGGCCAGACTTGCAAGGCCTGCCACGACGACTACCGCAAAGACTGAACTTCCAGGGCCGCGTCCTGTCTGCGCCCTGAGGTCCCGAATCCGGGGCCCGAGGGCGGGTTCAGGCCTGGCCGAGCAGTTGTTCGATCAACTGGTGCAGGGCGCCCATGTCGGGTTCGCCCACAAAGCGCTTCACGATCTT
>JBFHEQ010000476.1:0-2719 GCA_041584075.1 Hydrogenophaga sp. | reverse complement strand
GTCACAGAGTCCGCTTCGGCCTTGCTGGAACTCACCGAGGGGGTGTTCAAGCAAGGCGACCTGGAGCCGGGCTTGGGCAAAGCGTTGATGTGTTACCGGCCGTCAGGGGTCAAAGCCACGCGTGTGGTGCTGGTTCGGGCGGGGGATGGCTCCCCTTCGTCGGCGCGCAAAGCCGTGGCCGGTGCGCTGGCGCTGGTCAAGTCCGCGGGCCTCAAGAAACTGGTCGTGCTGCTCGGGTTGCTGGAGTCTGAAACGGCTGTCGTGCGCGCAGCGATGATGGCTTGTGCCGATGCTACCTATGTTTACACCGCCACCAAGCCGAGTGCCAAGGCCCGTACCTTGGGCAAGATCACCATTGGCGTGATGGACCTGGCCGCTGCTCGCGGGGAATTTCAAATAGGGCAGGCGGCACTGGCCGGCGTCGAGATGGCGAAGGAATGGGCCAACCGCCCTGGCAACCACGCCACGCCGACCATGCTCGCCGATGCCGCTCGCCAGCTGGGACGCAAGCCGGGCATCAAGACCGAAGTCCTGGGACTGAAGGAAGTCAAGGCGTTGGGCATGGGCGCTTTCATGGCCGTGGCCCAAGGCTCTGCCGAGCCGCTGCGTTTCATCATCATGCACTACACCGGTGCGCCCAAGGCGAGCGCGCCGGTGGTGCTGGTGGGCAAGGGCATCACGTTCGACACCGGTGGCATTTCGATCAAACCAGCGGGCGAAATGGACGAGATGAAGTACGACATGGGAGGTGCGGCCAGTGTGCTGGGTACATTCGCTGCCTTGGCCGAACTCAAGCCGGCCATCAACGTGGTCGGCATCATTCCCAGTTGCGAGAACATGCCCGATGGACTGGCCGTCAAGCCCGGTGATGTGGTCACCAGCATGAGCGGGCAGACCATCGAGATCCTCAACACCGACGCCGAAGGCCGGCTCATTCTCTGCGACGCATTGACCTATGCCGCCCGATTCAAGCCGCGCAGTGTCATCGACATTGCCACGCTGACGGGCGCCTGCGTCATCGCACTGGGCGCTGTGCGCTCCGGGCTTTTCTCGGCGGAAGACGAGCTGGCCGAAGCGCTTGAAGCGGCGGGTGATCGCGCCCAGGATCTGTGCTGGCGCATGCCCCTGGATGACGAATACGCCGAGGGGCTCAAGTCCAACTTCGCCGACATGGGCAACGTGGCGGGTCGTGCCGGTGGATCCATCACCGCAGCCAAGTTCCTGCAGAAATTCACCGCAAGCCTCAACTGGGCCCATCTGGACATTGCAGGCACAGCCTGGAAGAGTGGCGCAGCCAAAGGCGCGACTGGTCGCCCAGTGCCATTGTTGCTGCAATATTTGCTGGACGAGGCTGGACAAACAGCGGCTGCACCCCGAAAAGTTGTCGACAAGGCCAAAGCCGGTACACCGGTTGCCCGCAAGCCGTCGCGCAAATCTGCCGCTGCTTGATGGCGGTATCTGGCTGTCGTTAGGATGAGGCACCCCGGTTTTTGATCGCAAGTTCGATGCCAGATATCGCTTTTCACCTCAATGCGCCCGACAAACTGGGATACACCTGCCGCTTGTTGCGAAAAGCCCATTCGCTGGGCGCGCGGGTGGTGGTGCATGGGTCCAGAAGCGACCTCAATCAGCTTGACCTGGCACTCTGGCGTCTGGAAGGTCCTGATTTTGTCCCACACTGTACCGACCCAGACGCTCCCCATGTGCAGTGCGCCTCGCCGATTCTGCTCACCGCCTTGGTGCCCTTGACTAAGGGTTTTGATGCAAGTGTCTTGGTGAATCTGGGGGCGGAGATTCCTCAAGGGTTTGAGCGGTTTGAGCGCGTCATCGAAGTCGTTACGGCTTTTGCGCCGGAGGTGTCCCAAGCCCGCTCCCGCTGGAAAGCTTACAAGGCAGCAGGGCAGGAGCCTTACGCCCATGATCTCGATCAGATTCGGTCGCCCCAAACCTGAAGATGATGATCGGTGTGTTGCTAATCGTGCATTCCATCGTCTGATCTTGCCCGGGTGCAAACCCGTACTCGGCCGCACTGTCACCGTTACTTTTGCGTACACGGTAGTTTTTTAGGTTATCTTTACGGGTGTGGAGAAAAAAAGTTCCCTCCGCGTCTTAACTTTCATTCCTTTCTGAGGATCGCTATGCACCTGAACCTGAAACTGGCCGTCATTGCCGCGGCTGTCGCACTTGCCGCTTGTGGGAAAAAAGAAGAAGCTGCTGCACCCGCAGAAACCGCAGCCGCTCCAGCTGCTGCCGCTGCGCCCGCAGAAGGCGCTGTGATCAAGATTGGTCACGTGGGCCCAACCAGTGGTGCTATTGCCCACCTCGGCAAGGACAACGAAAACGGCGCCCGCATGGCGATCGAAGAGCTGAACGCTGCCGGCCTGACCATCAACGGTGCTCCTGCGAAATTCGAGTTGCTCGCTGAAGACGACGCTGGCGATCCAAAGCAGGGCACCGCTGCTGCTCAAAAGTTGGTGGATGCCAAGGTGGCCGGCGTGATCGGTCACCTGAACTCCGGTACCACCATTCCGGCCTCCCAGATCTACAACGACGCTGGTCTCCCGCAAATCTCGCCCTCGGCAACCAACCCCAAGTACACCCGCCAGGGTTACGCTGGTGTGTTCCGCATGGTGGCCGACGATGTGCACCTCGGTGGCACGCTCGGCAAGTACGCTGTGGAAAGCCTGAAGGCCAAGAACGTGGCCGTGATCGACGACCG
>JBFHEQ010000475.1:0-2728 GCA_041584075.1 Hydrogenophaga sp. | reverse complement strand
AATGGGTTTTTTCCGAAACGATTCGTTGTTCAACAAGGCGCCAGCGCCCACGGATGCCCCCAGAGAGACCACCAAGCGTCGTGGCGATGCGGCCGAAGCGCTGGCCCTTGCCCATTTGCAGCGGCAGGGCATGCGCCTGGTCCAGCGCAATTTCAAGACACCCGGGCGCGGCGGTGGCGAGGTCGATTTGATTATGCGCGAGACCACCGATGGAACCCTGGTGTTTGTCGAGGTGCGTCAGCGTGCCGGCGCCTCACGCGGTGGGGCCGGGGGCAGCATCACCGCGATCAAGCAAAGACGCATCATTCTCGCCGCGCGGCACTTTTTGCTGCAATGGGGATCAGAACCACCATGCCGTTTTGACGTCGTGCTGGTGGACGGGCGGCTCGCGCCCGACGGGTCAGCGCCCGGGGTCCATGTGGAATGGATTCGCGCCGCTTTTGATGCATCCGCCACTTTTTGACACAGCCTCCCGGGCTATGATTCGCCCCATGCTTTTGCAACGTATCCAGCAACAATTCATTGACAGCGCCGACCTGAAGTACCAGTGCGCCCAGAGCCTCGCCCCGGAAGTCGAAGCGGCCACCCATGCGGTGCTGGCCAGTGTGACGGGCGGGGGCAAGGTCTTGTCGTGCGGAAACGGGCCCTCGGCCTCTGCCGCACAGCATTTCACGGCCAGTTTTGTCGGGCGTTATGAGCGTGAGCGTCCCGAGCTGGCGGCGTTTTGCCTCAGTGCCGATGTGGTGATGCTCACCGCCATCGCAGGCGATTTCGACGGAAGGGCGGTCTTTGCGCGGCAAGTACGCGCCCTGGGGCATGCTGGCGATGTGTTGTTGGTGCTGTCCACCACGGGCAACTCGGCCAATGTGCTGGCTGCGGTGGAAGCGGCGCACGAGCGCGACATGACGGTCGTGGCCCTGACCGGCGCCCGCGGTGGCCGCCTGGCGCAGCAGTTGCGTGATACCGATGTGCACATCTGTGTGCCCAGCGACCAGGCACCACGGATCTTGGAAGTGCATCACCTGGTGTTGCACTGCATTTGCGACGGAGTAGACGCCCAGTTGCTGGGCCTGCCCGATTCTTTGAACAGTGAACAGGAGAACCCCGCATGACTTCAACTTTCCGATTTGCAAGATGGACACGCCTGGTGCTGGGCGCTGCCGCTCTGGGTGCCGTGCTGTCCGCCTGCGCACCGCTGGTGGTGGGTGGCGCTCTGACCGGCGCCATGGTGGCCAGCGATCGCCGCACCTCGGGCGCACAGCTCGATGATCAGGGCATCGAGTTGCGCGCTGCCAACCGCCTGAGCGATACCTTCGGTGGCCGTGCCCGTATCAGCGTGACCAGCTATAACCGGCATGTGTTGCTCACCGGCGAAGTCGCCAATGAGCGCGATCGCCAACTGGCCGAAGACACCGTCAAGGTCATCGACAACGTGAACCTCGTCTACAACGAGCTCGGCATCACCAACAGCCCGACGTTCACCGAAAAGGCTGCGGACACCCTGCTCACCGGGCGGGTCAAGGCGGGTCTGGTGGACACCAAAAAACTGTCGGCCAATTCGTTCAAGGTGGTCAGTGAGCGCGCCACCGTCTACCTGATGGGTCGGGTGACCCAGCGGGAAGCCGATCAGGCGACCGAAGTGGCGCGCACCACCAAGGGCACGCAGCGTGTGGTGCGTGTGTTTGAAATCCTCAGCGAAGAAGAGCTGGCCCGCATGGCGACCAAATAGGCGGGCAACCACTGCTGCTGCATGCAAAACGGCGCCTTCGGCGCCGTTTTTTGTTGTCCACGCTGAGGGCTGACGCTGGTCAGCGGCCAGATCAACGAAGGCGCTTGATCAGGCTGGAGGTGTCCCAGCGCTGGCCACCCATGGCTTGCACGTCGGCGTAAAACTGATCAACCAGGGCGGTCACGGGCAGTCGCGCACCATTGCGTTTGGCCTCTTCGAGCACCAGCCCCAAATCTTTGCGCATCCAGTCGACCGCAAAACCGAAGTCGAATTGATCGGCCGCCATGGTTTTGCCCCGGTTGTCGAGCTGCCAGCTTTGTGCGGCGCCCTTGCCGATCACGGCGAGCGCTTGCTCCATGTCCAGGCCCGCTTTTTGCCCGAAGGCGATCGCTTCGGACAGGCCTTGCACCAGGCCGGCGATGCAGATCTGGTTGACCATCTTGGTGAGCTGGCCGGCTCCGCTGTCACCCATGAGCGTGAAGGCCTTGGCAAAGGCCATGCCCACTGGCTTCACCGCCTCGAACGCGGCTTCGTCGCCCCCGCACATGACGGTCAGCGCGCCGTTTTGCGCGCCGGCCTGGCCACCGGAGACGGGCGCATCGATGAAGGCCAGCCCCAGCGTTTTGGCGGCGCCGTACAGCTCCCTTGCGACGTTGGCCGACGCGGTGGTGTGGTCCACAAAAACGTTGCCCGGCTGCATGCCGGCAAAAGCGCCGTCTGCACCCAGGGTGATGGCACGCAGGTCGTCATCGTTGCCCACGCAGGCGAAAACGATGTCGGCCCCCATGGCCGCTTCGCGCGGCGTTTTCTTGTGCTGACCGCCGAACTCCTTGCACCAGGCTTCGGCTTTGGCGGGTGACCGGTTGTACACCGTCACCGAGTGACCGGCCTGGGCCAGGTGGCCGGCCATGGGCAGGCCCATGACGCCCAGGCCCAGAAAGGCGACTTTGCGGGAAGGGGTGGATTCGTAAGTGCGTTCAGCGATGGTGTTCATGGCTT
>JBFHEQ010000474.1:0-2732 GCA_041584075.1 Hydrogenophaga sp. | reverse complement strand
TCGATCGCCCTGATTTCACTGGTTGATGCCGACCGCCAGTGGTTCAAATCCCGGCTCGGCGTGGACCTGGCAGAAACGCCACGGGATGTTGCTTTTTGCGCCCACGCCATCCTCGAACCGGGGGCTGTCATGGTGGTCGAAGATGCACGCCAGGATGCCCGTTTCAGCGACAACCCTCTGGTCCGCAACGCCCCCCATGCCCAGTTCTACGCCGGCGCCCCCATCGTCACCAACGACGGCTTTGCATTGGGCACCGTCTGCGTTATCGACCGGCAACCCCGTCAACTCAGCCCGGATCAGCGCAAATCATTGAAGGCTCTCGCCGACCTCGTCGGTACGCTGATGGAGCATGAGAAACTGAGCCAGGAGGCGGCTGAACGCAATTCAGCCCAAGCGCGTGAACAGGCCGACATCGTCAGCGCCATGGTCAACAATGCGCTGGACCTCAAGTCGTTCGTCGACACGCAGTACACCTACCGCGCTGTCAACAAGGCCTACTCGGACTACTGGCAGCGTGACCGAAAAGACATCGAAGGCAAAACGCTCACCGAACTGCTGGGCAAAGCGTCTTTCGAAACCCTGGTCAAGCCCTACATGGACAGGGCCTTCGCCGGCGAGACGGTGCACTTCGAAACACCATTCACCTTTCCTGGCAAAGGTGAGCGACACATGGAGGTGTCCTATCTGCCGGCCCTTTCACGTCAGGGGCACATCCTGGGCGTTGTGGTTCGCGCCCACGATATCCAACAGCGAGTGGAAAGGGAGAAGAAGTTGCGCGAGACCGTGGCGATGCTGGAACACAAGACGCTGGAACAGGAGCGCTTCATCCATATCGTTTCACACGATTTGCGGGAACCGATCAACACCATCAACAACTTCGTCTCTCTGCTCTCTGGCGACAACGAGCCGGGCCTGTCCAGCAGCGGCAAACGGTTCTTGGGATTTGTCGCCGCAGGTGGCGAGCGCATGAAAACACTGCTCGACGACCTGCTGGAGTTCCTGCGCCTGGAGCGCCACGCCGTGGACAAACGGTCCATCGATCTTGCACACCTGGTCGCCGAGGTTCGCGACGACCTTTCCGCCTCCCTCGCCAGCACGGGCGGGCGCGTCGAATTCGGGCATCTGCCCATGGCTTACGGCGACCCATCGCTGTTGCGCATTGCCTTGCAAAACCTGGTGTCCAATGGCTTGAAGTTCCGGACCGAGGGTATTGCTCCTGTGGTGATGATCTCGGCTTCGATTGAAGCCGACCAATTGAAGATCGCCATTCGCGACAACGGCATCGGCATGGCCGACGACCAGACCGACCGCATCTTCGAGATGTTTCAACGCCTGCACACGCGCGCAGCGTATGCGGGGACAGGTCTGGGCCTGTCGATCACGCGGCGCATCGCCGAGTTGCACGACGGCCGGATCACGGTGACATCAGCACCCGCCAAGGGCAGCTGTTTCACGCTGGCACTGCCCGTGCCTTCCCGAAACACCGAAGAGAAAGATGGCCATGAGTTCCTTTGAACGTTTTGTCTTGATCGACGACAACGAAGCCGACAACGTATTTCACGAAATCATGATCCGCCGCGCGGGATTCACGGGCGAGCTCCTGGTTTTTGACAACGGCATTGACGCGCTGAAGTGGTTCACCCACGATCTGGATCCTGTCCCCACCTGTGTATTCCTGGACATCAACATGCCTTTGATGGACGGCTTCGAGGTCGCCGAAAAGGCCACCCCCCTGCTCGAAGGCAAACCGACGGTGATGCTGGTGATGCTCAGCTCATCGGGCTCACCCGCCGACAAGGCGCGCGCCTTGTCCATGCCCATCATTCGGGACTATGTCACCAAGCCCCTGAGCGTTGATCTGGTCAAAAAGCTGATGTCCTCACCGGCCTCCTGAGACCGGGCTTGGGCCGATAATTCGCCCATGCCCCATCCGTCTCCCATCAAACAACTGCCAGAGCCGCTGCCGCCGCAGCAACCCCGCTCCAGGACCGACCTCTTTCTTTCCTTCAACTGGCTGGCGCTGCAGGGTTTTGGCGGAGTACTCGCCGTGGTTCAGCGGGAACTGGTCGAGAAAAAGCGGTGGCTCACCCGGGACGAGTTTGTCGAAGACTGGGCCGTGGCCCAGATCCTGCCGGGGCCCAACGTGGTCAACCTCGCGATGATGATCGGTGGCCGCCACCACGGCCTGGGTGGCGCCATGGCCGCCCTGATGGGCATGTTGCTGGCGCCTTTGGTGGTCGTGCTTTTGCTGGCCGTGCTGTATGGCAGCGTGGCCGAAACGCCCACCGCGCAGGGCGCCCTGCGCGGCATGGGTGCGGTGGCCGCTGGCCTCATCACCGCCACCGGGCTCAAGCTCATCGCCTCGCTCGACAAAAATCCCATGGGCATGGGCCTTTGCACTGTGCTCGCCCTGCTGACCTTTGTGGCCATCGCCATCTTGCGCTGGCCCCTGGTCTGGGTGTTGCTGGGCATCGGCGGAGCCGCCTGCCTGTGGACCTACCGCATCTTTCTGCGCCAGGAGCGCCGCGCCCGAAAGGCCGCCGCATGAGCATGGCCCCTGTGGTCGCGAACTGGATCGACCTGTTCAACCATTTTGCATCCTTGTCCCTGCTGGCCGTGGGCGGCGCCATCACCACCGCGCCCGACATGCACCGCTACCTGGTCACCGAACAAGGCTGGCTCAGCGAAGCCCAGTTCACCTCGTCCATCGCCCTGTCGCAGGCCGCGCCCGG
>JBFHEQ010000473.1:0-2743 GCA_041584075.1 Hydrogenophaga sp. | reverse complement strand
TGGTGCATTCGGTGATTCTTCCCGATGGAGAGGCCTACAAGAACTGGGAGACTTTGAACGGGATCTTTGATCATCTTCTGGCGCAACACTGCGATCGAAAGACCACGTTGTTTGCTTTGGGTGGCGGCGTTGTCGGAGACATGACAGGGTTTGCTGCGGCGAGCTATATGCGGGGCGTGCCGTTTGTCCAGATTCCAACCACACTGCTGGCGCAGGTTGATTCATCGGTGGGCGGCAAAACGGGCATCAACCACCCGTTGGGTAAAAACATGATTGGTGCGTTTTACCAGCCCCAGCGGGTGATTTGTGATCTGGATACCCTGAAGACCTTGCCTCCCCGTGAGTTGAGCGCCGGATTGGCAGAAGTGATCAAGTACGGGCCGATCGCAGACATGGGATTTCTCGACTGGATTGAAGCCAACCTCGATGCGTTGATGGCGTGCGATCCGTTGGCCATGGCCTTTGCCGTGAAACGCTGCTGTGAAATCAAGGCCGATGTGGTGAGTCAGGACGAGCGCGAAGGCGGTTTGCGCGCCATTCTGAATTTTGGTCATACGTTTGGCCACGCCATCGAGGCGGGGATGGGCTACGGGGCCTGGCTGCATGGTGAAGGCGTGGGCTGCGGAATGGTGATGGCTGCGGTTTTGTCTCAAAAAATGGGGCTGGTTGATCAGTCCTTTGTGGACCGTTTGACCCGTATCGTCAAACGCTCGGGTTTGCCCACGGTGGCGCCGGTGCTCGACGCGCAAGACAATGTGGGCCGTTACATGGCGCTGATGCGGGTGGACAAAAAAGCCGATGCTGGACAGATTCAGTTCATTCTGGTGGACGGCAACGGCAAGGCGACCGTGGGCCCGGCGCCCGATGCGTTGGTGGCTGAGGTGATCAACGCCTGTTGTGCCGCCTGATTTCATGCTTGCTCCCTATGCCTGCCGCGCGGACCAGAGCAGGGGCCGGCGTTTCGCCGAAGCCGATGCACCCACGCGCTCGGTCTACCAGCGCGATCGCGACCGTATCGTGCACAGCTCTGCCTTTCGGCGGCTGGTCTACAAAACCCAGGTCTTTCTGAATCACGAAGGTGACCTGTTCCGCACCCGGCTCACCCACTCCCTTGAAGTGGCCCAACTCGCCCGCAGCATTTCGCGCACATTGCAGCTCAACGAAGATCTGGTGGAAGCCATCGCCTTGGCTCACGACCTGGGTCACACGCCTTTTGGACATGCCGGGCAAGACGCGCTCAACGGTTGCCTGAAAGCCTTGGGGCCACAGGGCGACGATCCGGCCACTGCGGTCGCTCTGGGCTTCGAGCACAACCTTCAAAGCCTGCGCGTGGTGGATCGGTTGGAAGAGCGTTACCCCAGTTTTGATGGCCTGAACCTCACCTTTGAAACCCGCGAAGGTATTTTGAAACACTGCTCCCGCGCCGATGCGGAACGGCTCGCAAAGGTTGACGCCACCGGTGTGGCACAGCGCTTTCTGGAGGGCGGTTCGCCCTCGCTTGAGGCGCAGCTCTGCAACTTGGCCGACGAAATCGCCTACAACGCCCATGACATAGACGATGGTGTGCGCTCCGGATTGCTGACCATGGCGCAAATGTCTGAGGTGCCGTTGTTTGAGCGCTTTCGCCAACAGGCCATGGTGGCGCACCCGCAACTCGCCGGGCGCCGTCTGTTGTTCGAATCGATCCGCCTGATGCTCAGCCAGCAGGTCTACGACGTGATTGACACCACGCGCGAGCGCATCCAAGCAGCAGGCGTTCAGTCGGTGCAAGACGTGCGATATGAAAAGCCCCTGGTCGCGTTCTCCGACACCATGCGCGCCGAATCGACTGAACTCAAGCACTTCCTGTTCCGCAACTTGTACCGCCACGCTCAGGTGACGGAAACCACAGAGCGCGCAGCGGTGGTGGTGAAAGACCTGTTCGCCTTTTTGATGGCGCATCCGGAAGAAATCGGCGAAGAACGCGCTTCCACGTCGAGCCTGCCCCGCGTGGTCGCTGACTACATCGCCGGCATGACCGACCGTTTTGCCATTCGCGAACACGAACGTCTTTGCGGCACCGTGTTGTTTCCATGAGTGCGCCGACACTCAATGGCCCCGAAGACACGCATTCCCGGCGTGTGGCGTGGGTTGTGTTGGGCGTCGGGGTGAGTTGTGCCTTGCACATTGGCAAGCTTCCGGTGGCGATTCCCGTGCTGCGAGAGGCACTGGGCGTGAGCCTGGTCCAGGCGGGTTTTCTGCTTTCCATGGTGCAGCTCGCGGGCATGGGCTTGGGGCTGTTGGTGGGTCTCGGCGCCGATCGCTTTGGTGCGCGACGCGTCATGCAGATCGGCTTGCTGATTCTGGCCCTGGCCAGCGCACTCGGTGCTTCGGTTCATGAAGTGCGGTGGCTGCTCGCCTCTCGCGCGTTGGAAGGCCTCGGCTTTCTGCTCTCCGTGCTGCCCGCGCCCGCCTTGCTGCGCCAGCGAGTGGCCCACCCGGCCACGTTGTCCAAAGCCCTCGGCTGGTGGGGTGCCTACATGCCACTGGGTACGGCAATGGCCTTGTTGGCCGGTGCCGCACTGATAGGCGCGGTGGGCTGGCGGGGCGCGTGGCTGGCGTTGTCGGGCGTGTCGGTGTTGGCCTGCGCCGTGTTGACGTGGACTGTGCCTACGCCGCGCAGAAGCCATGCCCGCGCGACAGCAGGCGCACTGGGCCCACGCCTGCGCCGAACCCTTTCAGCCCCCGGCCCATGGCTTGTCGC
>JBFHEQ010000472.1:0-2749 GCA_041584075.1 Hydrogenophaga sp. | reverse complement strand
GGTACAGGCTTGGTTGGCGGCCCGGTTGACGTGCCGGATTTCGCTATGCGATCGGATCATTTTCCCTGGTGGGGCAAGCCGGGACTTGAATGGCCGTCGACAATGGAAGGCGTACAAGCCAAGCTGCTTGACGAGCAAGACCAAGAATGCACGCGGCCAGGCGAGGTGGGCGAGTTGGTCTATCGCGGACCCAACGTGTTTGCCGGCTACTACCGGCGGCCAGACCTCGCGCAGAATTCGTTCACGGCCGACGGTTTCTTTCGCACCGGTGATTTTTTCATCGTGCGCGATGAACGCCACATCGGCTTTTTTGACCGCAAGAAGGACATCATCATTCGTGGTGGTTTCAATATAAGCGCCGCCGAGGTCGAGAACCTGGTACTCACCCACCCCGGTGTGCAAGAGGTAGCAGCGGTGGCGGTGCCCGACGAAATCATGGGCGAGAAGACCTGTATCTACGTCGTGCCCAAGGACAAGGCCCGGCTGCCGACGCTGGAAGATATCGTTGACCACTTGAAACAAATTGGCGTGGCGGTCTACAAGCTGCCCGAGCATATTGAGTACCTTGACATCATCCCGCGCAACCCGGTGGGGAAAATTTTGAAGGCGCAATTGCGACAACGCGTGCATGCTTCGGGGGCGTGACCTCCAACTCTGGACACTCAATCATGACCCCTCAAACGAACTCATCGCCGCGCAGTCTCCGCGGTGAAACCGCGATCATCGGTGCCGGCATTTCGGCCGTCGGCCGCGTGCCGGGCAAGAGCGCGCTCGCGCTGGCCGCCGACGCAGCAGGCAAGGCGCTTGCCGATGCCGGCATCGGCAAGCACGAGGTCGATGGCGTGCTTTCCAGCTCCGCCTTCGCCTCGCCGTTTCACCGATTCAGCGTAGCCTTCAGTGAGTACCTCGGCATCCAGCCGACGTTCTCCAACACGATGCAGGTCTCCGGCGCCACGGCGGCCACCCTGTTCAACATCGCCGCCGCCGCCATTGCTGGCGGCCTGGCCGAGACCGTTCTGGTGGTGGGCGGCGACAGCTTGCTGACTGGTCTGTCGCCCGACCTGGCCCTGCGCTCGATGACCGAAAGCCGGGACCAGCAATACGAAATGCCATTCGGCATTCCCGTGGCCAACACCTTCGCCATGACAGCGCATCGCCACATGAAGGAGTTCGGCACCACCTCCGAGCAATTTGCCAAGGTGGCGGTGATCCACCGCGAACACGCACGCCGCACGCCGGGGGCGCAGATGACCGATCCGCTGAGCGTCGATGACGTGCTGAATTCCGGCTGGGTGACAACGCCCTACCACAAGCTCGACTGCTCGCTCATCTCCGACGGCGCAGCAGCTTTCATCGTCACCTCGACCGAGCGCGCCAGGGCGCTGGGAATTGCCAAGCCCATCTACATCCTCGGCGGCGGCGAATGCTACACGCACGAGCACATCTTCTTGATGCCCTCGCTGACCACCACGGGCGCGGTGCAGTCGAGCGCCAAGGCCTACGCCATGGCCGGCTGCGGGCCCAAGGACATCGACGTGGCCGGGATCTATGACTGCTTCACCGGCACGGTGATCATGATGCTGGAGGACCTCGGCTTCTGCCCCAAGGGCGAAGGTGGGCGCTTCGTCGAAGACGGGCAGATCACCTACGGCGGCGCCATCCCCTGCAACACCCATGGAGGCCTGCTGTCGTTTGCGCACTCGGGCATGCCGGGTTCGCTGTTTCATTTCTACGAGGTCGTCAACCAGCTGCGCGGAAGCTGCGGTGAACGCCAGGTCGCGGGCGCTGAACTTGGCCTGGTGCACAGCCTGGGCGCCGGTTTTGCGACCAACGCCACCACCATCCTGGGAACGGAGGCCACGCTGTGATCAACCTCAAAGACGCCCACCTCAAGCCACAGCCGATGCCAGATGCAGATTCGGACATCTATTGGCGCGGCATTCAGGAGGGCAAGCTGCTGCTGCAGCACTGCCCAGCGTGCGGCCACGTGCAGCTCTACCAACAGGCGATCTGCCGTGAGTGCGGTAGCGAGCGCCTAGAGCACCGGGCCGCCAGCGGTCGCGCCAAGGTGCATTCGTTCAGCGTGGTTCACCGGGCGCCCGGCCCGGCTTTCAAACAGGACACGCCCTATGCGGTGCTGCTGGTCGAACTCGAAGAAGGTCCGCGGATGATCAGCTCCTTCATCGGCGCAGACCCTTCAGCAGTCACTTTCGACATGGCTGTCGAGTTGGTTTGCGAACCCGTCGGTGGTGGTGTGTCGCTGCCGCGATTCCGGGCGGCCGGACCTCCAGCGTGAGGCAGCGTCGTCGTGCGCCTTCTGAGTGTCTGAGGACATGACCCAACCCAACGCGGGATTTCGGTGGCCGCAGCTTGTTGCTGCGCCGTCCTCCCAGGCGGCAGTCGAGGGGGCTCCTCCTGATCTGACGACGGCCACAGTGGCGCGGCGGGCGATTGCGCCCTTGTCCATGCATGATCGGATCGTGGCCATCGTTGCGCCGACCGGCTATGGCAAGACGACCTTGATGGGCGGATGGTTTCGCGCTTGCAAAGACGCAGACCCCGTGTGGGTGGGACTCGATGCTTCCTGGCGCGACCAGGTGTTCTTTGGTCGCTCCTTGTTGAATGCGATCGGAGGCCCGTCGGAGCCGGTCGCGATGGGGGCCATTGACGCGGCGGCGGTGGTCGAGAGCGGCTTGCTGGCGTTGTTGCAGGCCCTTGGACAACGTCGTCGTCCCATGATGCTTTTTTG
>JBFHEQ010000471.1:0-2772 GCA_041584075.1 Hydrogenophaga sp. | reverse complement strand
GTCGAGCGAATTCCCAGCCTGAGCAGCGACCTGATCTTCGCCAGCATGAATGTGTTTCTCGGCCTCATCATCACGCTGTTCCTGCTGCTTGAACCGAAAGGCCTGATGCACCGCTGGAACATCCTGAAAGCCAACTACCGGCTCTGGCCGTTTCACCACTGAGCCCGCCCGGCACAGCGAGTCGCAATTCCCCCCGCCCCTTTTCCTCACCACCACCACAACTGGAGACAAGCATGCAACGAAAAACCTTTCTGAAACTCACGACCGCCCTGGCCACTGGCCTGCTGCTGAACGCGCCCGCCCACGCGCAAACGACGACGATCAACGTGGCCGCCTTTGCCGACTTCGCCGGCCCCTACGCCAACGTCATGCCACAGATGCAAGGCGGGCGACTCGCCGTGATCGAATGGTGGAACAAGGAAGTCGGCAGCAAACTCAACGTGCAGATCGTCGTCAAAACCTTCGACACCCGCTACGACGTGGCGCAAACCGCCAGCCTGTGGCCCGGCATCAAGGCCGAAGTCAAACCCGCGATCCTGCTCGGCCTCGGTGGCCCGGATGCCGCCGCGTTGCAGCAGCGCTTGCCGGAAGACAAGATTCCCATGGTCATGGCTACCGCCACCTACGGCTTCGGCTGGAAACCCAACCAATGGGCCCTGAACCTGCGCCCCACCTACGCCCACGAGGCGGGCGGATTCCTGGAATGGTTCCGCACCACCAAACTCGATGGCAAGCGCCCTGTCAAGGTTGCGATCATCACCTCCGAGGCCACCCCCGCTTATGCCGACATGGCCAAGGGCCTGCAAAGCTACACCAAGGCCAACCCGGACAAAGCCACCTTCGTCGAGGCGATCTGGACCGAAGTGCAACCGGCCGACCTGACCCTGGCGGTGCGTCGCCTGGTCAATGCTGGCACCGATGTGATCGTGATCCAGACCAACACCGCCCAGGCCGTGGCCACCAAACGTGCGCTGCAGGCGCTGGGCAAAAACGTCCCGATCATGCTCTCGCTGCACAACGGCGTGGTGGGATCATCCAAGGCACTGGGCGACCCGAATGGCTTCGCCGGTGATTTCGAAGTGGGCGCCATCGCCGATGCCAGCGAAGACGACACGACCGCACGCAAGTTCTACAGCATGTTGCAGGAAAAGCATGGCCTGAAATCGGGCTGGAATGCCATGACCATCATGGGCCTGGGCCAAAGCGTCGTGGCAGTGCGCGCGATTGAGGCCACGATCAAGGCCAAGGGTGCCGGCAAGGTCACTGGCGAAGCGGTGCGCGAGACCTTGATGAACAGCCAGTTCACCAGCAACGACCTGATGGGCATACTGCCAGGCGTGGACTTCAGCAACGACACCCCCTTTCCCACCGGCACCGCCAAGGTCAACATCGCGACCATGAAGGACGGCAAGGTCGTTCGGGCGGCGGGCGATGTGGCCGTCCCAATGGTGCCCAAATGGTGAATTCAGCCCTTGCTGCAGCACCGGATCAACGGACCACGCCCGATGCGGCCGCCAATCCGGCGGTGCTGACGCTGTCCAACGTCGAGGTGCTGTATGCCGAGGTGATCCTGGCGCTCAAGGGCGTGTCGATGCAGGTCCCCGAAGGCGGATGTGTGGCGCTGCTGGGCGCCAACGGCGCAGGCAAGAGTACCACCCTCAAGGCCATCTCCGGCGTCATTGACTCGGAAGACGGCCGCGTCTCGGGCGGGGCCATCACCTTTGACGGCCGACCGATTCAGGGGCACGACCCGGCGACCGTGGTGCGCGGTGGTCTGGTTCATGTGATGGAAGGCCGGCGCGTGCTGCAGCACATGACGGTCGAGCAAAACCTCATCATCGGCGGCCACATGTTTCCATCGGCGCAGGCGATGCGCCGGGCGATGGACAGCGTGTACGAAGCGATTCCGCGCCTGGCCGACCTGCGAAAACGCACGGCCGGTTATCTGTCGGGCGGCGAGCAGCAAATGCTGGTGATCGGGCGCGCGATCATGGCCGAGCCGAAACTCATGCTGATCGACGAGCCGTCACTCGGGCTGGCGCCGCGCATGGTCGAGGAAGTCTTCAGCGTGCTGCGCCACCTGCGTGAGCAGGGGCTGTCGCTGCTCATCGTCGAACAAAACACACGCGTGGCCCTGGAGATCGCCGACTATGGTTATGTCATGGAGAGCGGTCGCATCGTGCTGGAGGGGCTGGCCCAGGAACTCCGCGACAACGAGGATGTGCGCGAGTTTTATCTCGGCCTGGACCGCGAGGGGGTGCGCAAGAGTTTCCGAGAGGTCAAGCACTACAAGCGGCGCAAGCGCTGGCTGGGGTAACAAACGGCTGGCTTGTGGTTCTAATTCAGTTTCAGGAGTAACGACAAATGAGTGGTCCCTTGCAGGGGTTGAAAGTGATCGAGTTCGGCGGCATCGGCCCCGGACCGTTCTGCGCGATGATGCTGTCCGACATGGGTGCGGACGTGATCCGCCTGGACCGCAAGGCCGACAAGGGCAAAGACCGCGGGGAAGGCGCCTTCCTGGCCAGTGGTCGGCGCAGCGTGCTGCACCGCGGCCGGCGTTCGGTGGCGGTCGATCTGAAGTCACCCGCAGACGTACAGCGGGTGCTGGAGCTGGTCGACGGTGCCGACGCGATCATCGAGGGTTTTCGCCCGGGCGTGATGGAGCGGCTGGGATTGGGCCCGGACGTGCTGCTGGCACGCCACCCGCGACTCGTCTACGGACGCATGACCGGCTGGGGTCAGGACGGCCCGCTCGCGCAGGCCGCCGGGCAT
>JBFHEQ010000470.1:0-2785 GCA_041584075.1 Hydrogenophaga sp. | reverse complement strand
CTTTTCGCGCACCTCTCGACCGGGCAGACTTGTGCAAGAGACCACCCGAGTAATAGCGGGCAAATGGCAGCGTGATGGCGCCCCAGTCGTTGTGATCGGTGAGTACACCCAGCACCCCGTCGCCATTGAGATCTCTGGAAACGGGCGCCGCCGTCAAAGCAAAATTCTCGTCCCAGTCGGCATACACACCGGGCAGAGCACCCCGGCCCACGTTGCCACTTTCGTACAGCGCACTCTCGTTCAAAGCGAGACCGCTGCCATCGGAGTAATCCACCGTAAACGGCACA
Organism: Hydrogenophaga sp.; assembly: GCA_041584075.1. Lineage (GTDB taxonomy): Bacteria > Pseudomonadota > Gammaproteobacteria > Burkholderiales > Burkholderiaceae_C > Hydrogenophaga. The sequence goes on along the minus strand of JBFHEQ010000470.1, from coordinate 2,498 downwards.
GGGGTGGCGGTGCAGAGCGGATTTGTGGAACCGGGGTAACAGGCTTCAGTGCCGCCACCAAACCTGTCCTTCCACTTTTTGTATGGCCAGATCGTGTTGCCAGGGGTCACGCTGTCCATCAGGTAATTCATGACGCTCAGGTAGTTGGGCTTGAAGTTGACGTCATCATTCCCTCCATGGTGCAGACCCAAGTTGTGGCCCAGCTCGTGCATGAACGTACTGGCCTGCTGATCGATCAGGAAAGGTGAAACGGTGGTGAGGCCGCCCATGGTCAGCACGAAGTCGTTGCCGAAAAGCTCGCCGCGTCCCCAGGCGCTGCCACTGGATTCGGCATCACCCAGGAGCGCGTAGTGAAACACCCCACGGCGGCGAGGATCAAAATGCTGCCATTTCCAGTCGTACACCGTTCGATAGGTGGCAGACGTGTTGGTTGAGCAATCGCCCACATCAAATCCCACGCAAAGCTGGTACGGCACCGTGCCATCACCCTGCCCGAGGTTGAACTGGGCGGGATCAAAACCTGCTGAGAACAAATTGCCGACATCGATGTGCAAGGCCACCCCTCTCGAGGCAAACGCGTCGACGACCTTTTGCATGGCAGCTTGCTGAGGGATCAGGCCCGCCTTGCTGCTGTTCATGTGGTCCACCTCCACAAAAATATCGCGCTGGTTGACCCGCGCCCCCATGGAATACAGGTCCAGCCCGTTGAAGGTGCTCCCGGGCATTTCGTTGCCATCGGGCAAGCCGTCTTCATCGGCATCAACCGCGCCAGGCGCGACGTCATTGGGTCCGCCGGGTGTGGCGAAATCCACCGCCACCCAGTCTTGCGCACTGTTCGTGTCTTGACTGCCCAAGGTGGCCTGGTGGCGAACCACCGACCGGGGGCCGTCGCTGCCGCCGCCCAAGAAACCCGTGGGGACACCCGGCCCGCTCCACTGTCCGGCGGACAAGGGTTGCGGCGCATATGTTGCACCGAAGCGCAGCGCATCGACGGTGGCACCGCTGGAAGCCGAAACCAACTCGACCAGCCCGGTGGTGAACCAGTCGGGTACACCGCCCGCACCGCCTCCGACCATCACCACGGTGTTGAGCGGAGTGACTGGCGCTTCAGCGTTCACACGGCCTGCCAGGATCCGGTATTCGCCGGGTGCGACCACGGCATTCGGCAGATTGAACAGCGTGGCCAGCGATGAGCCTGCACGCAGTCTGTAGTTGACGAGGTTGCGCGCCGTGGTCGTGGGGTTGTAGACCTCCAGCCAGCAACTGGAATCGCCGTAAGGGCAACTGCCCACCTCAGAGATCACCAGATCCGGCAGGGCCAGGGGGGTGCAACTCACGCTCACGTTGTTCACCGTGGCACTCGCGGTGCCGGTGGCGTTGCCAACCACACAACTCTGTCCGGCTGGCGGCGTCTTGACGCCCACCACATAGGTGGCCCCGAGTGGTGCCCTGGTGCCGAAAGTGAAGGTGCCATTGGCGCTCAACGACAAATCGCCACCCCCATTGAGCGTGAGCACCAACGGGTTGCCCACCATCAAGCCGGACAGCGTGCCGGACACATCAACACTGTCCACACAGCTCACCAGCACACTGCCCTGCGTGCCTGTGGCGGTGACCGTACCCTGCCCGTTGCTCACCGTACAGGTCTGGTTCGCCGGTTGCGACCTCAGGGAAACGCTGTAAGCGCCACCCTGGTTCACGGGCAGCGGAAAAGTGAAGGCGCCATTGGCAGACAGCGTCAGGTCATCGCCCGCATTGTTTTGCAGCACGAGCGACTGCCCAGAAGCCAGCCCGCTGAGGGTGCCGCCCACCGTGAAGCCAGCCCCCACCGCATTCAGCACGTAATAACCCACGTTTTCAAACGTGTAGTGTGGAGAAGTGGCGAGGAGCTGGTCTCTCTCCGACGCGCTCGTCGTGTAGAAATGGAACCCCTTGGTGGTCACATAAAACCGGTACAGGGGCCTCATGCCCGCCAGCGCGGTCTTGCTCGCGTAGTAGGCCACTCCTTCGTCGACGTACTGCGGCAGGTTGGCTTCGATGTAGGCCTTTTCTCCGGCACTGATCGAATAAAGGTGCACGCCCGTCTGCCTGTTGAAGAAACGGTAGACAGGGCTCAGGCCCACATCGGCCACCGGGCTCACAAAAAAGGCCTCTCCCTCGTAGTTGAACACCGGCATGGTGTTCCGAACAAGGTCTCGCTCACCTGGGCTGATGGTGTAGAAATGAGCGCCTGTGGCCCGGTTGTAAAAGCGGTAAACCGGCGTGCGAACCGATGCTTTGGACAACAACAATGGCCCGGGCGCTGTTTTGTGACGGGCATCGCTTTGATGGGCAGCCGCTGCCAGCTCCGCCGTGTTGACCTGGCTGGCCCTGACCAGCAGATCGGCTGTGGTCGCTGCAGCTGTGCGCTGGACGTCAGCCGGCGCTGCCCCCTCATGCCCACCGCCGCAGGCCACCAGCAGCGCCAGCGACGCGCTCACCCCCAACACAGCCAGGCG
>JBFHEQ010000469.1:0-2805 GCA_041584075.1 Hydrogenophaga sp. | reverse complement strand
CGGGTGGTGTGCACACCGAACAAGGTTCTTGGAATCCTTCCGCCGGCCGGTTCGAGCCGCGCCGCAACCTGCCGGTGTACCAGCGCCAGCATTTCCCCGAGTTGCTGCTGGGCGAAGCCGGACCGAAGTTCCAGACGGCCGGCACGACCATCGAGGAAAACGACTCGATCCGCGTGTGGACGCTGGACGGCGAGGTTCTGATCGCAAGCATCAAGACCAAGATGCACGCCATCAGCCCCGAGGTGTGCGAAGGCCTGATGATGGCCGTCGAGCAGGCCGAGCAGTCCTACCAGGGGCTGGTGGTCTGGTCGGGCGACGAGCCCTTCAGCGCCGGTGCCGACCTGCAGGCCATGTTGCCGGCCTTCATGGCCGTGGGCGTGGCGGCGATCGAAGACGCCGAGGGCTTCATGCAGCAGACCATGCTGCGCCTGCGCTACGCCAGCGTGCCGGTGGTCTCTGCCGTGCGCGGCCTGGCCCTGGGCGGCGGCTGTGAGCTGGCGGTCTACAGCGCACGCCGCGTGGTCCACATGGAAAGCTACATCGGTCTGGTGGAAGTCGGCGTGGGCCTGGTGCCCGGCGCTGGCGGCCTGACCTACATCGCCCGCCGTGCGGCCGAAAACGCCGAGACCTCGACCGGCAAAGACTTGCTGCCTTTCCTGACCGAGGGCTTCACCGCCGCGGCCATGGCCAAGGTGGGCACCAGCGCCATCGAGTCGCGCCAATTGGGCTATGTGTTGCACAGCGACGTGATCGTGCCGCACAAAGACGAGCTGCTGTTTGTGGCCATCAACGAAGCCAAGGCCTTGTTCGCTGGCGGCTACCGTGCGCCCCACAAACGCCTGTTCCCGGTGGCCGGTCGCGACGGCAAAGCCACGATTCTGGGCAGCCTGGTGAACATGCGCGACGGTGGCTTCATCAGCCGACACGATTTCCATATCGCATCGCTGATCGCGAATGTGGTGACTGGTGGTGATGTGGACCCCGGCACGCTGGTGACCGAAGAGTATTTGATGACGCTGGAGCGCAAGGCCTTCTGCTCGCTGATCGTGCACCCCAAAACGCAGGAGCGCATTCTGGGCATGTTGAACACGGGCAAACCCGTACGCAATTGACCACCCCTGCGCCGGCTTCGCCGTCACCCCCTCAAGGGGGCGGTGCTGGCGGCCCGGCGGAGCCGGTTCCGCGGCACCCTGGGTTGGGGGCATCTCGCGCCGGTTGCTCTTTGGATTGACTGATTTTGGAGATAGGTATGACGGATCTGGTTTCTTACGCTTTTGCCGATGGCGTGGCCACTTTGACCATGGACGATGGCAAGGCCAATGCCATGAGTCCTGCGATGCAGGCGGCACTGAATGCGGCATTTGACCGCGCTGAGGCCGACAAGGCCATCGTGGTGTTGACCGGGCGGCCGGGCGTTTTTTCCGGCGGTTTTGATCTGGGTGTTTTCAAGGCGGGCAACCCCGTGGAGACCTTCAAGATGCTGACCGGCGGCGCGCAGCTGGCGCAACGCGTGTTGTCTTACCCGCACCCGGTGATCGCAGCCTGCTCGGGCCACGCCGTGGCCATGGGGCTGTTCCTGTTGCAGTGCGCCGATGTGCGCATTGGCCTGAACGTGGGGGCCGTCTTCCAGGCCAACGAAGTGATGATCGGCATGACGCTGCCGTACTTCGCGTTGGAGTGCTGCCGCGAGCGCGTGTCCACACCGCACCTGCACCTGGTGGGGACCGCTTCACCTTTTGTGGGCGAAGAAGCACAAACGGCGGGTTTGCTCGACGAAGCGGTGGCGCCCGATGCGATGGCGGCCGTGGTGCAGGCGCATGTGGAGCGCCTGAAGAAGGCCAACCCCGCATCCTTCACCGCCACCAAGCAGCGCCTGCGCGCCAACGTGATGGCGGCCATGCCCGGCGCCATCGAGAAAGACATCGCCGACTGGAAGCGCCTGGGCGCGGCCAAGGCCTGAGCCTTTTTGTCATTGACACCCGCTGCGGTGCGACGCACCCAGCCGAAACCCTGAGGCATTTGCCATGAAACAAGTTCAAGACGCCTACATCGTTGCCGCCACGCGCACCCCCATCGGGCGCTCGCACAAAGGCTCCTTCAAACACTTGCGCCCAGACGACCTGCTGGCGATCGCGCTGCGCTCGGCGCTGGCCCAGGTGCCCAGCCTGGACCCGAAGTCCATCGAAGACGTGATCTGTGGCTGCGCGATTCCCGAAGCCCAGCAGGGCCTCAACATCGCGCGCATCGGCGCCATCCTCGCCGGCCTGCCCAATACGGTGGGCGGCATCACCGTGAACCGCTTTTGCGCTTCCGGCTTGTCCGCCGTGCAGATGGCGGCCGACCGCATCCGTGTGGGTGAGGCCGACGTGATGATCGCCGCCGGCGCCGAGAGCATGAGCATGGTGCCCATGATGGGCAATTCGCCCAGCCTGTCGCCCGCCATCTTCGCCAACACCGACGACGTGGAAAGCTACGGCATTGCCTATGGCATGGGCCTCACGGCCGAGAAGGTGGCGCAGCAGTGGAAGGTGAGCCGCGACGCGCAAGACGCGTTCGCCGTGCAGTCGCACGCCCGCGCTGTGGCCGCGATGAAAGCCGGTGACTTCACCGCTGAAATCACGCCCGTGGAGGTGACCGAGCGCAGCGTGGATCTGGAAACCGCCGAGGTCGCCACCAGCACGCGCACCGTGAGCCTGGACGAAGGCGCGCGCCCCGACACCACGCTGGAAGGTCTGGCCAAGTTGCGCACGGTGTTTGCCGCACGTGGATCGGTGACGGCGGGCAACAGCTCGCAGACCAGCGATG
>JBFHEQ010000468.1:0-2817 GCA_041584075.1 Hydrogenophaga sp. | reverse complement strand
TGCTGGCGCCGTACCTGCGCAAGTTCGGCAAGTTCACCGTGCCTGAGTTCATTGGCGACCGCTTCTATTCGAAGACCGCCCGCAACGTGGCCGTGTTGTGCTTGTTGGTCGCATCGCTGACCTACATCATTGGCCAGATGACCGGCGTGGGCGTGACCTTCGCACGTTTCCTGGGCGTGTCCAGCGAGCAAGGCATCTACATCGGTATGGCGATCGTGTTCATGTACGCCGTGTTCGGCGGCATGAAGGGCATCACCTACACCCAGGTGGCCCAATACTGCGTGTTGATCGCTGCCTACCTGGTGCCAGCCTTCTTCATCTCCCTGAACCTGACGGGCAGCTTCTTCCCGCAAATCGGCCTGGGCGCTTCGATGGATGGCACCGATGTGTCACTCTTGAGCAAGCTTGACCAGGTGGTGACCGATCTGGGCTTTGGCCAGTACACCACTTCCTCGGCGGGCTCCACGCTGAACATGTTCTTCTACACCGTGTCGCTGATGATCGGTACCGCGGGTCTGCCCCACGTGATCGTTCGCTTCTTCACCGTGCCCAAAGTGGCCGATGCCCGTTCATCCGCAGGCTGGGCTCTGGTGTTCATCGCTTTGCTGTACACCACCGCTCCTGCTGTGGGCGCCATGGCCAAGATGAACCTGCATGGAACCATGAACTCCGCTGTGGGTTTGATCACCGGCCCTGCGGGTCAATTGCGCGTGAATCCCGACGCGGTGAAAGCCAATGGCGACCTCTACGCCACCGAAGCCAGCCTGGTGTACGAAGAGCGTCCTGAGTGGATGAAGCGCTGGGAAAAGACCGGTCTGTTGAAGTGGGAAGACAAAAACGGCGATGGTCGTGTCCAGTACTACAACGACGCGACCAAAAACGAAGTCGCCAAAGGCAAGGCTGAAGCCGCCGGCTGGAAGGGCAACGAACTGACCGTGAACGCCGACATCATTGTGTTGGCCAACCCGGAAATCGCCACGTTGCCCAACTGGGTGATCGCCTTGGTGGCTGCTGGTGGCTTGGCCGCTGCGCTGTCCACCGCCGCAGGTCTGTTGCTGGCCATTTCATCGGCCATCTCCCACGATCTGATCAAGGGTGCCATCAACCCCAACATCAGTGAGAAGAACGAGCTCATGGCCGGCAAGGTGTCGATGGCCGTTGCCATCTTCGTGGCGGGCTATCTGGGCCTGAACCCACCCGGGTTCGCTGCGGGTACGGTGGCCTTGGCCTTCGGTATCGCCGCGTCCACCATCTTCCCTGCGTTGATGATGGGTATCTTCAGCCGCACCATGAGCGACAAGGGTGCCGTGGCCGGTATGTTGTCGGGCTTGTTCGTGACGTTGTTCTATGTGTTCGCACACAAGGGCTTCCTGTTCATCAAGGGCACCGAGTACCTCGACCTGGTCGGTGGCGCCAACGGCTTCTTCACCATCACGCCTGAAGCCTTCGGTACCGTGGGTGCCATCGTCAACTTCGGTGTGGCCTTCCTGGTCAACAAGATGTCGACGCCAGCGCCCAAGCACATCCAGGACCTGGTGGAATCTGTGCGCGTGCCCAAGGGTGCGGGTGTTGCCACCGGCCACTGATGGCTTGAACCGGGTTGCTTGGGTCTGACGGCCGAAGCAACACCATCAAAACCCCGTCGGTCCTCTGGCGGGGTTTTGTTTTTTTTCCACCACTCTGTCGCACAATTCAGGTTGCGGCAGAGCGCCGCGCAGAGGCGAGCCGACCGGTTCGCCTGTGCACAGCGCCATGGCGTTCACACCACGAAAAAAGGGTTCCCAGATGCAGGTTGTTTTGTTCAATTGGATTTTTCTGCTCGTGCTGTTTCCAGTGGCGTTTTTCTGGCTGCGTCGTGTGTACCGGATTCTGGTCAAGCGCGACTTTTCAGAGGTCGCTCTGAAGAAGGGCCTGCCACCGGCCGACGCCGAGAAGTACGCTCCTTACGAGATGGTGATCAACCTGGTGGGCGGCGTTGTGCTGGTGGGGGTGCTGGTGTCTGTATTGGGTTTTCAGGCGCTCAATTCAGAGAACTGGATCGCCATCGCAGGCGTGACGCTGTGGGTGAAGCTGTTGGCTTCGTTCGCCTTGGGACGCCAGGCCCATGGTCTGGGCCCGGCCAAGCGCAAAAGCAAACGCGAAGCGGCGGGCGCAGACAAGCGGGCCTGAGGCGCAGGGGAACCCCACGCTACCGCTGTCAGGCGGGACAGCGGCGTTGTACTGGCTGGTTGTTCAGTACGCCAGCCGGTCCGGCTGGATTTCTTGCAGAATGGTGGTTGCGATCTCTTCGATGGACTTGGTGGTGGTTGACAGCCATCGAATACCTTCGCGCCGCATCATGCCTTCGGCCTCGCTCACTTCCATGCGGCAGTTCTCCAGGCTCGCATAGCGCGAGTTGGGTCGCCGCTCGTTGCGGATTTCACTCAGGCGCTCAGGGGCAATGGTCAGCCCAAAAATTTTCTTGCGGTGAGGAACCAGGGCCGGCGGCAGCTTGCGCCGGTCGAAGTCTTCCGGGATCAACGGGTAGTTGGATGCTTTCAGGCCATGTTGCATGGCGAGGTAGAGCGAAGTGGGCGTTTTGCCGCTGCGACTCACGCCCACCAGGATGACGTCCGATCCCTGCAGGTCCCTGTGGCTTTGCCCATCGTCGTGCATCAGGGAGAAGTTGATGGCTTCGATGCGGTCGTTGTACTCCTTGCTTTTGGATGCATCTGAAAAACGACCGACCCGGTGATTGGATTTGATCCCAAGCTCTGTTTCCAGGGGCTCTACAAAAGTGCCGAACATGTCGAGCACCATGCCATTGCACTGGGTTTT
>JBFHEQ010000467.1:0-2856 GCA_041584075.1 Hydrogenophaga sp. | reverse complement strand
GTTTGCTGCCATCAAAGGTGGTCACGCCGTCGAGCCAGGCTTCCAGCACGGACTGGTTGGCCTTGAGCCAGGCGGTGGCAGCGGCACGGGGCTTCTTCTTGTCGTTCAAGACAGCGCCCATCAGGTCGTTTTCCATCTTCAGGCTGAACTCGAGGTTGTTGAGCAGCTTGCCCACGTTGGCGCACTCTTCGACATAGCCCTTGCGCACGTTGGTGTAGATGGTGGCGCCGCCAAGGTTGGGGCCGAACACGTCGTCACCACCTTCGAGGTACTTCATCTTGACCTGGCTGTTCATGGGATGGGGCTCCCAACCCAGGAACACCACCCACTTGTTGCGGCGCTCGGCACGCGACACCTGGGACATCATGCCGGCTTCGCTGGACTCGACAATCTTGAACCCGCCCAGGTCGAATTTGTTCTCGTCGATCATGCCCTGAATCAGACGGTTGCCGTCGTTGCCGGGCTCGATGCCGTAGATCTTGCCGCCGAGTTCTTTCTTGAACTTGGCGATGTCGGCGAACGACTTCAGGCCGGCGTCATAGGCGGCTTCGGACACGGCCAGCGTGTACTTGGCGCCCTCGAGGTTGGCGCGCACGGTTTCCACACTGCCTTTTTCGCGGTAGGGGGCGATATCGGCTTCCATGGTGGGCATCCAGTTGCCCAGGAACACGTCGATGTCCTTGTTTTCCAGCGACTTGTAGGTGACGGGCACCGAGATCAGGCTGGTCTTGGTCTTGTAGCCCAGGCTGCTCAGGATCTTGCTGGTGACGGCCGTGGTGACGGTGATGTCGGTCCAGCCGACATCGGCGAAGCGCACGTTCTTGCAAGCGGCAGGTTCAGCCGCCTGCACCAGCATGGGGGCGCAAAGTGTGGCGGCCATCAGCAGCGATCGGGACATGTTCATCGGGGACTCCTTGAAAACGACCGTGCCTGGCGGGTCAGACACGCCGGCGGGTCAGGGGGAAAAAGTCCCGTCAAAGCAAGGCGAGAAAGCTGCGCGACAGCGGAGGCTGAACGTGGCTTCAAACCGATGGATGCGGGACACAAAAGCCGGCAAGGGTGCCGGCCCAATCGATTGGGGAACCCACTGCTTGCAGCGATGGGAACACCGGTCTTGTCACCGGATGGCAGATGCACCCAGATCGAAGTTCGTCGGAAAAGGACGAGTGAAATGCGCCAAGCGCCTCACCAGACAGGGCGTCTGCCGGGAGCCAGTGCATGGCGACATTATACCGTGTGATGCTTTTTGTAACCAGTTAACCGCTTTTCGATGGCGTAGGCGGCGAGATCGCATGGGCCTCCCACCCGAGAGGCGGCGGCTGGTTGCCTGGGAATAGTTGGCGCTGTGGCGGACCGCCTCGCGTCTGCGCAATGGCACGACGCCCCAGCCGGCTTCGCAACGCTTTGTTTCATGGATGAACTGTTTTGCCTTGATGGGGTCCCAAACACAGTTGGCGGCTGCAAATCCCTTGCGGTCGTGCCCATTGTTTGGAGGAGATCCTGATGAATTTCAAAACACCTTTGTTGGCCGCAGCCGTGATCACGTTGGGTTTGGCCGGTTGCGCCGCACCCGGCGGCCCCAATGAAACGGGTGGCACCATCGTGGGTGGTGTGCTGGGCGGGGCTCTGGGATCCCAGGTCGGGGGCGGGAGCGGGCGTACCGTGGCCACAGTGATTGGCGCTCTGGTGGGTGCCAACATCGGGGCGAATGTGGGCCGTTCCATGGACGGCAACGACCGCGCGCGCACCGCGCAAGTGTTTGAAGCGGTGCCTACGGGGCAATCCACCCGGTGGGTCAACCCCGATACCCGCAACCAGTTCACCGTGACGCCCACGCGCACCTACGAGTCAGCTGGTGCACCTTGCCGTGAGTACACCATGAAAGCGGTGGTCGGTGGCCGTCCGGATGACGTCTACGGTACGGCCTGCCGGCAGCCCGATGGCAGCTGGAAAATCATGAACTGAAGCCCGAAGACGGTCGCCCCGGTGCTGGGTCCGCTGGCCGCATACGCGAGAAAAACCCCCGGGTGTTGGTGTGACACGCGGGGTTTTTTTCGACTGGCGCTGCGGGGGCCAGCCGCTGCAGGCAAAAGTTCTTGCCTGCTCCTGAGGGCCATCAGGCCATCAGGCCAGGATGTCTCCCACGCAGAGGTACTTGATTTCCACGTAATCGTCCATGCCGTGGTGTGAACCTTCGCGACCCAGGCCCGACTGCTTCACGCCACCAAACGGCACGTGTTCGGTGGCCAGAATGCCGACGTTGATGCCCACCATGCCGTATTCCAGTGCTTCGGCCACCCGGAAGATGCGGCCCACGTCGCGACTGTAGAAATAGCTGGCCAGGCCAAACTCGGTGTTGTTGGCCGCGTCGATGGCTTCCTGCTCTTCTTCAAACTTGAAGACCGGCGCAAAGGGGCCAAAGGTTTCTTCCCGGGCACACAGCATGCCGGCTGTGGCATCGGCCACCACGGTGGGCTCGAAGAACTGGCCGGGCAGGCGTTTGCCGCCGGCCACCACGCGCCCGCCCTTGGCCATGGCGTCGTCCACATGGCGTTGCACCTTTTCCAGCGCGGCTTCCTCGATCAGGGGACCCTGGTTCACGCCGTCCTCAAAACCGTTGCCCACCTTGGCGGTCTTGACCTTGGCGGCGAACTTCTCCACGAACTCGTCGTACACACCGCTTTGCACGTAAAACCGGTTGGAGCACACGCAGGTCTGGCCGGCGTTGCGGTACTTGCTGGCGAAGGCGCCTTCGACCGCGCTGTCGATGTTGGCGTCGTTGAACACGATGAAGGGTGCGTTGCCCCCCAGTTCCAGCGACATCTTTTTCACCGTGGGCGCGCTCTGCGCCATCAG
>JBFHEQ010000466.1:0-2865 GCA_041584075.1 Hydrogenophaga sp. | reverse complement strand
GTGCACCGCATCGGCCGCACCGGGCGCGCAGGCGAAAGTGGTCTGGCGCTCAACCTGGCCAGCATGAACGAGATGGGCTATGTCGGCAAGATCGAGCAACTGCAAGGCCGCGAATCCGAATGGCACCCGCTGGCCGAGCTCACGCCCGCCAGCAAAGAGCCCCTGGTGCCGCCCATGGTCACCCTGCACATTCAGGGCGGCCGCAAGGAAAAGATCCGCCCCGGCGACGTGCTGGGCGCGCTCACCGCCGATCTCGGCTACACCCGAGAGCAGGTGGGCAAGATCAACGTCAACGAGTGGTCAACCTACGTGGCCGTGGACCGGGCGATCGCCCAGCAGGCCGCCAGCCGGCTCGACAACGGGCGCATCAAGGGCAAGAGCGTGAAGGTTCGGGTGCTGGAAGACTGATGCCTTTGCACGCCGTTGCCCGTTTGCGCGCGGAACGCCTGGCGCGCAGCGTCAAACCGTTTCTGGCGCGGGGTGGGTCCCGCGTCGCCCGCTGCGAGGGCTGCCGCTTGCCGGCAGACCATTGCCTCTGTGGTCATATCCGGGCGCAAGCCACCCGTGCGGGTGTCTGCCTCATCATGGGCGATATCGAGCCGCTCAAGCCCAGCAACACCGGCTGGCTGATCGCCGATGTCGTCGAGGACACTTCGGCATTCGGCTGGTCGCGCACCGAGGTCGATCCAGCCCTGCTCCGTTTGTTGTCCGACCCCCAGTGGCAGCCCTGTGTGGTGTTTCCGGGTGAGTACGCCGACCCGCAACGCGTGGTGGAAGCGCCCAGCACGGTGACCGGCAAACGCCCCCTGTTTGTGCTGCTGGATGGCACCTGGTCCGAGGCACGGAAAATGTTCCGCAAAAGCCCCTGCCTGGCAAACTTGCCCGTGCTCAGCCTGCAGCCCGAACAACTGTCGACCTACCGGCTGCGCCGATCCACCCGCGACGACCACCTGTGCACCTCCGAGGTGGCGGCGGTGTGCCTGGGTCTGTCGGGCGACGTCCAGGCGGCCCGGCTGCTGCAAGCCCACCTGGACCTGTTCACGCAACACTACCTGCAGGCCAAGCAACAAATGAAACCCGACTGGCAAGACCCGCTCTTCCAGCAATGGTTGGGGCTCGCCCGGGCAACGCAGGGCACCGGGCCAGTGGAGGCGGCGACATGACAAAAAAACCATCGGTGTTCTGGCGCCTGGCCAAATGGCTGGGCTGGGGCATGGTGATCGTGTTGATCGTGATCCCGGTGCTGTTTGCCGTGGTGTTCCTGGGCATACAGGAGGCCACCGAACGCCAGTGGATGGGCAAAGCCCCGCACCACGAAGCCATCGACGCCCGCTCGACCGAGCCACACCCCGTGGCCCTGCTCGATGTAGGTCTTGACTCATTGGCCGAGCGTCTCAAACTCATCGAAGCGGCCCGGCAATCCATCGAACTCGAGTTCTTCATCTACGAGATCGACACGGCCAGCCGGTTGATCACGCAAGCCCTTGCCCGCAAGGCCCAGGAAGGTGTGCGCGTGCGCCTGCTGGTGGATTTCGCCTTGCCCGTGTTCAAGCTCGCGCCCCGCTATATCCAGACGCTGGAAAAAGCCGGCGTCGAGGTGCGTTACTACAACACGGCGGGCTTCCAGCGGTTCTTCGCCGCCCAGCACCGCACCCACCGCAAGCTGCTGGTGGTGGACCGGCAACACGCCATCATTGGTGGGCGCAACATCGCAGACGAATACTTCGACCTGTCGACCCATTACAACTTTCTCGACAGCGACCTGCTCATTCAAGGCCCCATCGCGGCGGCCATCGTCGACAGCTTCGAGCTCTACTGGGGCTCCGACTGGGTCAGCACACCAGAACACCTGAACGCGGACGCGGCGGACACCCCCAACACCGCCGCCGTGCGCGACCTGCTGGGCGAGGCCACGCCGACCGAAACTCAGCTGACAAACACCCTGCGGCACCACAGCCCCGAACACACCACCAGCACCTGCAACGACATCCAGTTTGTGACCGACTACCCAGGCTCTGGCGTGGAGCGGCGCAAGGTGTTCAACGCCATCAGCGAGCTGGCCCGGGAAGCACAACACGAGATCACTGTCGAAAGCCCCTACCTCGTCTTGCGCGACGATGGCGCGGCGGTCGTGAGACGGGTGGTTCAGCGGGGTGTTCAGTTGCGCTTCCTGACCAACAGCCTGTACTCCACCGACGCTTTCTACACCGTGGCCAGCCTGGCCGATGGCCTCGATCGCCTGCAAATGCCCAACCTGCAAGTGTGGGCCTACGGCGGTGAGCCCTTGACCGGGACCGCGCGCGCCCCCGCCTCAGCCCGCTGGGGCGTGCACGGCAAGCGCGCCGTGTTTGACGACCACACCGTGGTGGTGGGCACCTACAACATCGATCCCCGATCCGCCAACCTGAACTCGGAGCTGATCGTCATCTGCCGCGGCAACACCGCGCTGGCCAGCGCCATGAAAACCAGCCTCGGTGCGCGCATGGCCCAGTCACGCCCGCTGGTGGGTACCCCCAATGCCCGCGGCGAAGCCGCACTGATCCAGGGCGCCAGCGACAGCGAGGTGTTTCGCATGCGCGCCATCACCCCCCTGGCCAGCTTTCTCGATTTCCTCATGTGACGCTGAAGCCAACCGCGCGCTGCCGACCAGCCGCTGGCCCTGTGTCATCCCTCCCATCCAACCGCAAACGCGCCACGAACCATGACCACACCCACAACCCCTCCAACTGCCGCCCCCACCGCCCCAGGCCCCAAACCCCTTTGCGAAGCCTGCCTCGGCATTCAGCGCAACTGGCGCAAGGCGCCGGGCCACCCCGAACTGGCCCAGGGCCTCAACCGCAAGGAACCCCGCCGCCACGGCCAGGT
>JBFHEQ010000465.1:0-2884 GCA_041584075.1 Hydrogenophaga sp. | reverse complement strand
CGACAGCAGGGCCAGCAGCGCAAAGCCGCTGCGCCAGCCCCAGCGCTCCACCAGCCAGGCCAGCGGCGTGCCGGTCAACAACAGGCCCAGGCCACCAATGCCCAGGCCGATGCCCGAGACGAACGCAAAGCGGGCGGCGGGGAAATGCCGCGAGATGAACATGGTGCAGGCCAGAAACGCCGGCGCGCAGCCCACGCCAATCATCAACTGGCCCAGCATCAGCCAGCCATAGGCGGGAGCGGCAGCCGAGAGGGTCGCGCCGGCCGCGGCCAGCGGAAAGGCCGTGAGCACGGTGCGCCGCAGCCCGTACAGGTCCATGCCAATGCCCATGAAAAACTGGGTGACACCGAACGACAGGCCAAACAGCCCGGCGAACGCGCCCAGCGATGCCGGCGTCAGGCCAAAGTCGTGTTGCAGGTTGCTCGCCATGATGGCGGTGACGGTGCGGTACGCCTGGCTGAGCGCGAAAGCCGACAGCAGCGCCAGCAACATGGCCCACAGGGTGGATGTCGAAGGCGGTGAGGTGGCTTCGGTGTTGGGGGATGGCACGGAAGTGGACGCGATCAGGAGTGGATCGCCACGGCAGGGCATGGGCGAAACAGGGCAGCTTACCTGCTGCGCCGCCGGCGCGCTGTCACGCCAGCAGCAGGGAACCTGTGTGGTGGTGAAGGGGTGACGCACCGCGCCACGGCGGTATGGCGACCCTTTGGGCATGCAAGGTCCCTGGCTTTGCCGTCATGCTCAGTGCCCCTCTGTTATCGATGGACGCGGGATGGTGCGCAACGATCGGTGTGCTACCCAGGCCATCACCACCCAGAAGCCCAGCCGCAACCCCAAGGCGGCCACGGTGCGCATCTCGAAAGCGCCGCCACCCACCACATGCACGGCGAATGCCGCAGCCACAGCGGTGGTGCTCAACGCCAGGAAACTGGCGAGATGGCGCGCCCAGGCCTGGCGGCGCAGCAGCGCCCAGCCGGCCAAGAGGTAGAGGAAGCCGGCGAGGAAGTTGAACCACAGCACAAAGTCCACCGCGTTGCCCACGGCGGCGCGCGCCGTAGCATCGCCAAACAGCGCCCGGCCACCGCTGAACACGGTGAGGACGCCAAACACCAGAGCGACCCCGGCCAAGGCGCGCAAGAGCTTTGAGGTGTTCATGGTGTCTCCGAGAGGTTCACGCCAGCGAGCGGCCTTCGCCGGCTTCTTCCACCGTCTGGCCGTCGCGGATGTGGTAGATCCGCTTGAAGGTGGGGATGATCTTTTCGTCGTGGGTCACCACGATGATGGCGGTCTGTGCCTGCAAGGCCATCTGGTTCAGGATGCGCATCACGCCCAGCGCCCGCTCGCTGTCCAGGGGCGCCGTGGGTTCGTCGGCCAGGATCACCGGCGGCTTGTTGGCCAGGGCGCGTGCGATCGACACCCGCTGCTGCTCGCCGCCCGACAGCTGCGAAGGCTCGGCCCTGGCGCGGTGTTGCACATCGAGCGCCGTGAGCAGCTCCAGCGCGCGTGCTCGGGCCTTGGCGTTGGGCAAACCGGCGAGCATGGGCAGCAGGGCCACGTTGTCGGTCACGTCGAGAAACGGAATCAGGTAAGGCGCCTGAAAAACGAAGCCAATGCGGTCGCGCCGCAGTTCGCGCAGGTCTTTCACCTTCCAGCCGTTGTCGTAGATCCGTTCGTCACCCACGGTCATCTTGCCGCTGGTGGGTTCGATGATGGCACCCAGGCATTTGAGCAGCGTGCTTTTGCCCGAACCCGAAGGGCCGACCAGGCCCACGACCTCGCCGGGGCTGACCCGCATGTTCACGTGTTTCAGCGCTTCCACGGCGGTGTCGCCCGCGCCGTACACCTTGCGCAGGCCTTCGATCACGATGCCGCCGGGCTGGGGAGAAGAGGTGTTCATGGGTGTTATCCAATGGCTTCGCCGGGGTCCACTTTGAGGGCCACACGGATCGCCAGTGTGCTGGCCAGGGCGCAAATCACCATGGTGACGACGAAACCGGTGATCGCATCGCCGGGCATCAGCAGCACGTATTTGGGGAACGCAGGCCCCCACGCGGTGGCCGCGATCTTGCCCACCGCGAAACCGATCAGGCCCAGGCCCAGGGCCTGTTGCAGGATCATGCCGGCGATGGTGCGGTCGCGCGTGCCGATGAGCTTCAACACCGCGATCTCGCGCAGCTTGCCCATGGTCATGGTGTAGATGATGAAGGCCACAATGGCCGCGCTCACGATGGCCAGGATCACGAGAAACATGCCGATCTGCTTGGCCGAGTTGGCGATCAGCTTGACCACCAGAATGTCTTCCATGCCGGCCTTGGTGTGCACGCTCACGTGTTTCCAGCGCCGGATCGGATCGGCCACGCGCTCAGCGTCGGCACCCGGTGCAATCCGGACCAGCACCGCGTTGACATTGCGGCTGCTGGTCTGCAGGTTTTGTACCGCTTCGAGCAGGCCGGGCACGCCGGGTTTGTTGAACACCGGGTTGGCGGCGGTGCGGGCGCGGTCGTTTCGAATGGCGTCGTTGTCTTTCAGAAACTGGGCTTCCTGCGCGTCCTTGATGGAGACAAAAATCATGGGGTCACCGCCGGACGACACGGCGCGCCGGGTGAGACCCACCACCGTGTAGTTGTGCCGACGGATGCCGATCACATCGCCCAGGGCAAAACCGGTTTTTTCATCAGCCACCGCCTCGTAGTGGCTGCGGGTGGGCTGCCGCCCGGCGATCAGATAGGCCGGCGCTCCCGGCTGGCCGGGCTCCATGCCCACCAGCATGGCGCGCACCTCCTGTTCGCCGTGCCGCACCTGCAAAGTGAAGTAGGCCACGTTGGCCGCCGCCGCCACACCCGGCATGCCGCGCACGCTGCGCACCACATCGTCTTTGATGCTG
>JBFHEQ010000464.1:0-2913 GCA_041584075.1 Hydrogenophaga sp. | reverse complement strand
GTCGCTGGTGTTCGTGAGCCTGTCGGCACCCGATCTGGCGCTGACGCAGTTGTCGGTCGAGGTCGTGTCCACGGTGCTGATGTTGATGGGTCTGGCCCTGCTGCCCCAGCACTCACCCAGCGAATCCACGGTGGCGAGGCGTGTGCGTGACGGCGCGTTGGCGCTGGCCGGCGGCGCGGGCATGGCCTGGGTGTCGTGGGTGCTGCTGACCCGCAACCATGAGTCGATCTCCTGGTTCTTCCTGGAAAAAGCCTTGCCGGTCGGTGGCGGCACCAATGTGGTGAACGTGATCCTGGTCGACTTCCGGGGCTACGACACCTTTGGTGAAATCACGGTGCTGGGCATCGCGGCCATCGGGGTCCTGGCGCTGATGGAGGGCATGCGGACCAAGCGGCCGCTGACCGATACGCACGGCCTCGGCTGGACGTTCTCTTCCCAGCCCTTGCTGTTGCGCGTGGCCGCCTCCGTGGTCTTGCCGGTGGCCCTGGTGTTCACGCTCTATATCTTCATGCGCGGTCACAACATGCCGGGCGGCGGCTTCATCGCAGGTCTGATCACCGCGGTGGCGCTGGTGTTGCAGTTCATGTCTCTGGGGCAGAGCAAGGCCGAGTCGCTGTTGCGTGCCCAGTCCGGGCGCCGCTTTGTGCGCTGGATCGGTTCGGGGCTTTCGATTGCCGGTCTGACGGGTGTCGGGGCCTTTGTGTGGGGTCGGCCTTTCCTGACCAGTGCCCATGGCCACCCCCATGTGCCCGTTCTGGGCGATCTGCCGCTGGCGTCCGCTGCACTGTTTGATCTGGGGGTGTACCTCACGGTGGTGGGCGCCACGTTGCTGACCATCTCGGTACTGGGCTCTGTGAGCCGCGAAGGCGCCAGCAGTGGCTCGGGGAGCGTGGCATGAAGCGCCAGACTCTCCAGGATTATTTGATGCTTTGTGCGGCCGGGTGCGGCTTGGGAGGCTCGCGATGAGCATGGAATTTTTGCTGGCCACGGGGATTGGTTGCGTGACCGCCTGTGCGATATACATGATGTTGCGCGGGCGAACCTTTCCGGTGGTGCTGGGCCTGTCGTTGTTTGGCTATGCGGTGAACGTGTTCATCTTTGTCATGGGGCGTCTGTGGTCGAATGCACAGCCCATCCTGGTGGGGGAGGGGCCGGTGGCCGATCCGCTGCCGCAGGCCCTGGTGCTGACCGCCATCGTGATCGGTTTTGCCACCACGGGCTTTGTGATCGAGCTGGCCCTGCGCAATCGCCACGAGAGCGGAAGCGACCATGTGGATGGTCATGAGCCGGGATATGCCCCCGGGTATGTGCCCTCAACGGCCGAGACCCAACCCAAGGAGCGCATCTGATGACCGGTGCGATTCTGGGTTTCTGGTTGCAGCACGCGCCTGTGCTGTCGGTGTTGTTGCCGGCGTTCACCGCCATGGCGTTGCTGCTGCTGGGTGATTTTGGCGGGATGTCGGGTGTCGGGGGTGGACACAGCCGCTCACGCGTTGTCTGGCGGCGCCGCTTGAGCATGGCTTCCGTGGTGCTGGGACTGGTGATGGCCGCCGGGCTGGTCTGGGTGGCCGGTTCGGGCGAACTGGTCGTGTATCGCATGGGCGAATGGGAGGCCCCGTTTGGCATTGTGCTGGTGCTGGACAGGCTCAGTGCCCTGATGGTGTGCCTGACCTACCTGGTGGCGGCGCCCGCGCTCTGGTACGCCACGGGTGGCTGGGACAACCGTGGGCGCCACTTCCACGCCATTTTTCATTTCCAGTTGATGGGACTGAGTGGCGCCTTCCTCACGGGCGACCTGTTCAACCTGTTTGTGTTTTTCGAGGTCCTGCTGATAGCGTCTTACGTGTTGCTGCTGCATGGCCTGGGCCGTGAGCGCCTGCGCATGGGCTTCCACTACGTGGTGCTGAACCTCGCGGGCTCGGGCCTGTTCCTCATTGGTCTCGCGATGATTTACGCGGTGGCCGGGACGCTGAACATGGCGGACCTTGCCGTTCGGGTCGCTCTGCTCACCGGCGATTCGGCGCTCGTCGCCCGAGCCGCCGCATTGATCTTGCTGGTGGTGTTCGGGCTGAAGGCGGCCGTGGTGCCGCTGTATTTTTGGCTGCCCAGTACCTACGCCAGTGCCAGTGCGCCGGTGGCGGCGTTGTTTGCGATCATGACCAAGGTGGGGGTGTACAGCATCATCCGCACCCACTGGGGCATCTTCGGACCGGAAGCGGGCGAGGCCAGTCTGGCCGCACAGGCCTGGCTGTTGCCCATGGCCCTGACCACCAGCGTGCTGGGCGCGCTGGGCGCGCTGGCTTCACATTCCATGGGGCGCCTGGTGGGTTACCTCACCGTGTCTTCCGTGGGGACCATCCTGGCCGGTATCGGGATGTTCACCCCCGAAACCTTGTCTGCCGCGCTGTACTACACGCTGCACAGCACCATCGTGATCGCAGGCCTGTTCCTGCTGGTGGAGCTGATGGCCGCGCAGCGGGGCGAGGCGCTCGACAGGCTGCGCCCCACGGTGGCCGTGCGCGAGCCGGTGCTGCTGGGTCTGATGATGATTTTTGGGGCTGCATCGGCCGCCGGACTGCCGCCGCTGCCGGGCTTCCTGGGCAAGCTGATGATCCTGCAAAGCACGGAGGGTCTGGCCGCGCAACCCTGGGTGTGGACCGTGGTGCTGAGCGTGGGCTTTCTTTCGCTGGTGGGTCTGGCCCGGGCGGGCGTGATTGTGTTCTGGCACGTTCAGCCCGATGACGATGCGGCCAAGGCCTTGTCGGGCTCGAGCCTGAAGCTTTTGTCTTCGGCCTGGGCTTTCATGCTGGTCACGGTGTTGCTGGCGGTCATGGCCTCTCCCGTGAAGCGCTACACAGATGCCGCCGCCACGCAGCTGGCCGACAAGGCTTCGTATGCCCAGTCTGTCCTGGG
>JBFHEQ010000463.1:0-2918 GCA_041584075.1 Hydrogenophaga sp. | reverse complement strand
CGGGCAAGACGCTGCCGGTATCGTGACCGAGCAGGACCGCAAGTTTTACATGCACAAGGCCAAGGGCATGGTGCGTGATGTTTTTCGCACGCGCAACATGCGGGCATTGCCGGGCAACGCCGGCCTCGGGCAGGTGCGTTACCCCACGGCGGGCAACGCCTACAGTGAAGAGGAAGCGCAGCCGTTTTACGTGAACGCACCGTTTGGCATTGTGATGGTCCACAACGGCAACCTGACGAACGCCCAGGCGTTGAAGCAGGAGCTGTTCCAGACCGACCACCGCCATATCAACACGGACAGTGACTCCGAGGTGTTGCTCAACGTGCTGGCGCACGAGCTCGAAAAGATTTCCCGTGGCATCACCCTCAAGCCTGCCGAGGTGTTTGCGGCGGTGAAAAATGTGCACCAGCGCATCAAGGGCTCATATGCCGTGATTGCCCTGATCGCCGGCCACGGTTTACTCGCTTTCCGGGATCCGTTTGGCATCCGTCCGCTGTGCGTGGGCAAGTCCCCCGACGGCGGCGTGATGGTCGCCAGCGAGTCGGTCACGCTCGATGGCAACGGTTTTGATTTGCTGCGTGATGTGGCGCCCGGTGAAGCGGTGTTCATCAACACCCAGGGTGAGGTGCAGTTCCAGCAATGCGCCGAGACCACCAGCCACAACCCCTGCATTTTTGAGTATGTGTACCTGGCCCGCCCCGACTCGGTCATGGACGGCATTTCGGTCTACCAGGCCCGCCTCAATCTGGGCAAGACGCTGGCCAAGCGCGTGGTGTCCACCGTGCCACCGAGCCAGATCGACGTGGTCATTCCCATTCCCGAGTCGTCGCGCCCGAGCGCCATGGAGCTCGCGCAACTGCTGGGCTTGCCCTACCGCGAAGGTTTTGTGAAAAACCGCTACGTGGGCCGCACCTTCATCATGCCGGGTCAGGGTGTGCGCAAAAAGTCGGTGCGCCAGAAGCTCAATGTCGTGGCCAGCGAGTTCAAGGGCCGCAACGTCTTGCTGGTGGACGACTCCATCGTGCGGGGCACGACCAGCCGTGAGATCGTGCAGATGGCGCGTGACGCCGGCGCCCGCAAAGTCTACCTGGCCAGCGCTGCGCCACCGGTGCGCTTCCCCAACGTCTATGGCATCGACATGCCCACGCCGCAAGAGCTGATCGCCCACGGGCGTACGCTGGAAGAGGTGCGCGAAAGCATCGGTTGCGACGCGCTGATCTACCAGGATGTGGACGCCATGAAGAAAGTGGTGGGAGCGCTCAACCCGTCGCTGGCCGGGTTTGATGCCTCGTGTTTTGATGGGGTATATGTCACCGGTGACATCACGGCGGAAGACATTCTCCGCCTCAACCAAGGCCGTGACCAGGTGGAAGAGGGCGAAGAAGACACCTCACGCCTGGCGCTGCCGAATGCCCAAAACGCCTGACCGGATTCGCTGATCACATGCCGACCCTTCCACCCGAATACGCCGGACTGCATCGCGACACCCTGGCCGTGCGCGCCGCTGTCGAGCGCTCCGCCTATGGTGAGAATTCCGAGGCGCTTTTCCTGACCAGTGGATATGTGCAGCCCTCTGCCGAGGCCGCCGCCAAGCGCTTTGCCGGCGATGAGGACGGTTACACCTACGGCCGCTACGGCAACCCGACGGTGTCCAGCTTCGAGCAGCGGCTGGCCGCGCTGGAAGGGGCTGAGTCCTGTATCTCGACGGCCTCTGGCATGTCGGCCATCCTGATGATGTGCATGGGATTGCTCAAGGCGGGTGACCATGTGCTGTGTTCACGCTCGATGTTTGGCTCCACCATCAAGCTGATCGGCTCCGATCTGGCCAAGTTCGGGGTCGAGAGCAGTTTCCTGCCCCAGGCCGACGCGTCGGCCTGGCAGGCCGCCATCCGGCCCAATACCAAGCTGCTGTTTGCCGAGACCCCCACCAACCCGCTCACAGAGGTGTGCGATATCCGCGCTTTGGCGGACATCGCACACAACGCAGGTGCGCTGCTCTGTGTGGACAACTGTTTTGCGACGCCGTCGTTGCAGCGCCCCATGGCGCTGGGTGCCGACATCGTGATGCACTCCGGAACCAAGTACCTCGATGGTCAGGGGCGCGTCATGGCCGGAGCCCTCTGCGCCAGCGAAGAGCTGGTCACCAAGAGCTTTTTGCCCGTTCTCAAGAGTGCAGGCATGACCCTCGCGCCCTTCAATGCCTGGGTGGTGCTCAAGGGGCTGGAAACGCTGGACATCCGCATGCAGGCGCAATCGGCGCGAGCGCTGGCCCTGGCGCAGTGGCTGGAGAGCCACCCCTCGGTTGCCCGTGTGTTTTACCCGGGGCTTGCCAGCCATCCGCAACACGCTCTTGCCATGGCCCAGCAGTCGGGTCTGGGTGGGGCTGTGCTGTCGTTTGAGGTTCAGGCGCAGGGTGACGAGCATGCGCGTCAGCGCGCATTTCATGTGCTCGACAGCATGCAAGTGTTGTCGCTGTCCACCAACCTGGGTGACACCAAAACATTGGTGGCCCACCCGGCCAGCACCTCGCACGGCCGCCTCACGCCCGAGCAGCGCGCCGCTGCCGGCGTGACCCAGGGACTGATCCGCGTAGCGGTCGGCCTGGAGCATTTGCAAGACATCACGGCCGACCTCGATCGCGGCCTCACTTCGTTCTGACCATGACCACCGTACGCACCCGCTTTGCCCCATCACCGACGGGCTTCATCCACCTCGGCAACATCCGCTCGGCCCTGTATCCCTGGGCTTTTGCCCGTGCCTCGAAGGGTGTCTTTGTGCTGCGCATCGAAGACACCGACCTGGAGCGCTCCTCGCAGGCCGCTGTGGACGTGATCATCGAAGGCATGAAGTGGCTGGGTCTGGACCACGACGAAGGTCCGTTCTACCAAATGCAGCGCATGGATCGCTACAAGGTGGTG
>JBFHEQ010000462.1:0-2954 GCA_041584075.1 Hydrogenophaga sp. | reverse complement strand
CTGCCGGTGGAATGCCCGCCAAACTCGCTGTCGTTGTCGTGGCGCGCGTTGAGCTGCAAGGTGTGCTGACCGCTGCGCACGCCATAACCCAAAGCCAGGGCATCTTGCGAGCGATCGGAAATGGAAGGCGACGTGCTGTCGTTGTCCAGGCGGTCTTCGCGGCGCTCCAGCGCGGCGGTCAGCTGGGTCGCACCGATCTTCCAGTCGTTTTGCCAGAGGTAGCTGGTCACACGGGTGTCCGTCAAATAGGCCGACGGCGCCGTCTCATAACGGTCTTTGCTGCGGTTCACCGCCAGCTGGCTCGAATACACCTCGCTCCAGCGCGCCGACCATTTCAGGCCCAGGGTTTGCAAATCTTGCTGAGCGCGGTCATCGCTGCCGGGCGAGAAGGCGTCGTACTGGGCGTTGGAATCGCTGTCCAGCACCGTCGCATCCAGACGATGGGCCTGGGTGAGCTGCCAGCCGAGGCTGCCGGAAAACGCGGTGTTGCGGTAGCCATCGCGGTCGGGATTGCCTTCGGGCTTCACGTTGAAGCCATCGCTGGTCTCGCGCGAAGCGCCCAAGGCGTAGTCCACCGCACCCTGGCGACCACTGATCGAAGCCGCCACCTTGCGCAGACCATCGGTGCCCAGGCCCACCTCCACGCTGGGGGCAAATGCCTGCTCGCCACGGCGGGTGAATATCTGGATCACGCCGCCCAGGGCGTCTGAGCCGTACACCGCGGCGGCTGGGCCGCGAACGATTTCCACACGGTCCACCTGCGACAACGGAATCGCATTCCAGCTGGCACCACCGGTGGCCTGTGAATCCACGCGCACGCCGTCCACAAACACCGCCGTGAAGCGTGTTTCGGCTCCCCGCAGGTAGACACTGGTGTTGGCGGCGGGGCCGCCGTTGCGGGTGGACGCCACGCCGGGCTGGCGGGCCAGCACATCGGCCAGACCCGTGGCGCCGCTGCGCTCGATGGTCTCGCGGTCCACGATCGTGACGTCGGCCACCACGTCGGTGATGGGCTGTGCGACGCGCGTGGCGGTCACCACGGTCACGGGAAGGCTGGGAGCGGGGGCGGTCTGGGCGTGGGAAAAAGCCGCGATCAAGGCGAGCGGCAGCACGGCCAAAGGCGCGCGCAGTTGATGAGAGTTCATGGTGACAAGCAAAAAAGACAGTGCCCTCACCGCCTTCCCCGACGGTGCCTGAGCGTCATGAAAATGCATCTGGTGGACGCACTTCCGCCTCGTTGGCCGGTATCCGGGCTGGCAGAACGACCTTCATAACCTTCCCAGGCAGTTGGCCAAAATGGCAACACCCAGTGGTGAAAGATGAAAGCTGAGGCACCTCAAGGAAACCGAAGTGACTCGTCTGCTTACCGTTGCGGGGGCAGCGCAGGTTAGGTCTGTTCGTGTGAACTTTCCCTCCTGCTTCCCGTTGAACTGCGGCATGTGAACCACACCGCGAGCACCAACAGGCGCCATTGTAAGGCCCAGTTCCTGTCGACAACCCTACAATGACATGGCAACCTACCCATACCATGGCCCAACCTCATCCCATTGACCAGATCTCCGAGCGCGTTGAGCGTTTGTTACTGCGCCACGAGGAGCTGCAGCGCACCAACGCCTTGCTGGTGGATCAGGTGACCCATCTGCAGACCGAACGGGACACCCTCAAATCGCGCCTGCAAGCTGCTCGCGCACGCATCGATGCCCTGCTGGACCGCTTGCCATCGCCCGACGAGACCGAGCCAAGCCAGGTTGGGGACCACAAGGATGCAGCGTCATGAACAAGTCGGCAATCAAGCAGGTTGAGGTTCAAATCATGGGCCAGAGTTATTTGCTGGCCTGTCCGCCTGGTGGCGAGTCGTCGCTGCTTGATGCTGTCGAGCGGGTTGACACGGCCATGTGCCGCATCCGGGACGCGGGCAAGGTCAAGGCGCGCGACCGCATTGCGGTGCTGGCCTCGCTCAATCTGGCTTTCGAGTTGTCGCAAAAAGAGTCTGAGGCGTTCAGCTCATCCAGAACCCTCAATCCCGCTGACGCTTCCACGATCGGCCACGACCCCGACGCAGCGCTCGCGCCCCCCGAAGTCGACCCGACTGCCGAAGCACGCCTGAACCACCTGTTGCGCCGCCTCGACGAAGCCTTGGGCAGCGACGGTCAGCTCATCTGAGCACACCCGACACAACCAGGCACACACATCGACAAGCTGGCGTCTGCAAAGCCTCGGGACCCTCTCCATAACCTGCGCCATGCGCGGCGTGGCTTTTGCGGGATGAGGCGTGAGGTGCGAATTCCGGGATGAGCCCGGACGGCTCACCCGAATTCGCAACGAAGCGCACCGCCCGCAAAACCCCTGCCCACAAGCGTTCGGCCCAAAACGTGCACATGGCGCAGGTTATGCAGAGGGTTGCTTGCTATCGGGCCTACAATGCAGGTGTCTGCAGTGCATGCCGGGCTTTATATTTCCTTGAACCAATGCTCATTGAGCACGGGCCTGGAACATTTCCTGATTGGTGTGAGCGTCTCGCGTCAGATGAACCCGATGTCAGGCTGACCTAGCCCACCTGAACCCCCGGTTCAGGATGACGGTCCGGTGGCACTTGCAGACACCTTATTTCCGACTCCCCCCTGCGCCGCTTCGCGTCTTCCCCCCTCTCTGCGGGAGAGGGAACGCAGCCTGTGGCCCGGCGAAGCCGGTTCCACGGCTGCCCTGGTTGAACAACCCTTCATGTCTCTTGAACCCCTGCTGATCGTCGAGCTGGCCGCTCTGGGTGTGTGCACCGGCTTTCTGGCCGGCCTGCTGGGCATTGGTGGGGGCATGATCATGGTGCCCTTTCTCACCATCATCCTGGGTGGACGCGGCGTAGCCCCCGACCTCGCTGTGAAGATGGCCATCGCCACCTCGATGGCCACCATCATCTTCACTTCGCTGTCCAGTGTGCGCGCCCACCACAAGCGCGG
>JBFHEQ010000461.1:0-2959 GCA_041584075.1 Hydrogenophaga sp. | reverse complement strand
CGTACATCCTGCATTACGGCACCGAGGCGCAGAAGGCCAAATACCTGCCGATGCTGGCCAGCGGTGAGATGGTGGGCGCCATTGCCATGAGCGAGCCGGCCGCGGGCAGCGATCTGCAGGGGGTGAAGGCCACAGCCATCCAACAGGCCGATGGCAGTTACCTGCTCAACGGCAGCAAAACCTTCATCACCAACGGCTGGCACGCCGACCTGGTCATCGTGGTCGCCAAGACCAACCCGGCCGCAGGCGGCAAAGGCACGAGCCTGTTCCTGGTCGAGCGAGGCACCCCCGGCTTCGAGAAGGGCAAACGCCTGAAGAAACTGGGCCTGCGCGCGCAGGACACCAGCGAGCTCTTTTTCGACAACGTGAAGCTGCCCGCCGGGCAACTGCTGGGTGGTGAGAGCCAGGAGAATCGCGGCTTCATCTGCCTGATGGAGCAGTTGCCCTGGGAGCGCCTGCAGATCGCCATCACCGCTGTGGCCGCGGCGCAGGCAGCGATCGACTGGACGGTGGACTATGTGAAGGAGCGCCAGGTGTTTGGCCAGGCGGTCGGCGCCTTTCAGAACACGCGCTACAAGCTCGCCGAAATGCAGACCCAGGTGCAGGTGGCACGTGTGTTTGTGGACAAATGCTGCGAGCTGGTGCTGAAAGACCAGCTCGATACCGACACCGCCAGCATGGCGAAATACTGGTGCTCAGACCTGCAGTGCCAGGTGATGGACGAATGTGTGCAGCTGTTTGGCGGTTACGGTTTCATGTGGGAATACCCGATCACCCGGGCCTACGCCGATGCGCGTGTGCAGCGCATCTACGGCGGCACCAACGAGATCATGAAAGAGGTGATTTCGCAGGGCATGGGGCTGGGCGGGCGTTAAGCCTACCCCGGGTGGGCACCTGGATCCGCAGAAATACTGAGGCGACGTGACGCGATCCCGCCGATCGGTCTACGATGCAGGGCGCGCCACCCAAGCGTGTTATCAGAGGAGACATCCATGCACCACGTGCTAGCCCGCATCACCGTTCAACCCGGGTCGTCGGCCGAGGCCGCCACCATCCTCGAGACGTTGGTTTCGCACTCCCGGCAGGAAGCTGGCTGTGTGTCCTACGACTTGTACCAGCAAACTGAGCACCCCCATGTGTTTCAGACGGTCGAGGTCTGGAAGGATGCCGCTGCCGCCCAGGCGCACATGGAAACGCCCCATCTGGCTGCCGCTGTGGCGGCGGCGACCCTCATCTTTGCCATGCCCCCGGAAATCCTGGCTTACCGGAAGCTCGCCTGAATCCGCCGCCGGGTCGTCCGAGCCTGTCGAGGGGCCCGTCTTGCCGCCGTTCTCGAACCGCGCTCAGGGTTCTTGCTGGTCCAGCCACGTCGCCAGTTGCCGGGCGGCGTCGTCGGTGGCCTGCGTCAGGGCGCGCACGCCGCCGGCCGCGTCCTGGCTGGGGGCTGTTGCACTGGCCCGCACCCGGATCTGGTCGACCAGCTGTGAATCCTTGAGCAGGGTGGCTCGCAGGCTGATCCGGCCCTGGCTGGACTGGGGCTGGTCAAACACCTGCACAAACTCTTCGAGTTCGATCTTGAGAGCGTGCGTGGGTGAGCCCTGGCCTTCCGCCAGCACAGGTCCTCGCGCGCTCAAGGCGAGTTTCACCCTTTGCTGCACCAGCTGAGCGGGCGACATGCTCCAGCGCGCCAGCGCATAGGGGCGCAGCTCCTGGTCGTTGTCGTAGTTCAGCCGGTACTGCACGGCGGTGGCGTTCAGCGCCATCGGCGCCTGCACGTCGGCCAGCAACAGCGCCGCAGAGGGCGTGGAGCGGGTCATCGCAGTCACTGGAGTGAGTCCGAAGTCGAATACGGCTTTGGTGGGGGGGGGCTTCGGAGTCGAGCAGGCGGTCAGCGCAGCCAGGGTCAGCAGGACGAGGAGCTTGCTGGCGGGGCGCACCGTCCAGGTGGGCCGCCCGGATGCAGGATGGGCCAATTGGGTTGTGTCCATGGTGTCAGTCCTTGGTCGCGGGCTGCGGAGCCACAAAACCAGGTTCCCCGGGCCCGGGTGACGGGGTTCCGGGACCAAACAGCAGGCTTTGCGGGTTGTCGTTGAAGGTATCGAAGGCGCGGTCCACGCCTTGTGCGGCGCGCGTGGCGGCCTCAGCGGTGCGCGCGGCGCTGTCTGCCGCGCGCGCTGCATTGGGCAACACCGTGTCGTTGATGGCTCGCGCGCTTTCGGCCAGGGCTTTGCTGGTGTCGCTCAACTGTTCCAGCATGCCGCCGGGCGAAGCAATGCCCTCGGACACTTGGGTGAGCGACTGTGCGGTCTGGGTGGCAGCCCGCGCGGTGGCGCTGAGTTCGGTGGCTGTGCTTTGCAGCGAACGCATGGTGGTCTGTGTCTCCTTCACCAACGCAGGAATATCGGTGCGTTGCGGCCCGAGCTGTGCGTCAAGAATGCTCTGGATGCGTTCGGATGCCGTCCCGATTTGTGCAGCGCTGTCGCCGATGGCCTTGAAGCTGCCCATGATGGTTTGCTGGTTGGCCGGCGACAGCAATTCACCCACACGTTGGGATATTTGCTGCACCTGCTCCAGAATGAAGGAGCCTTGGTCGGCGAACTTGCTCAACAGGCCTGGACGCAAGGGGATGCGGGTGGGCTCGTCTTCGTCCGTGGTGAGGGCGACGTCGGAGTCGCCGTCGTTGTCCAGCTGGACAAAGGCCAGCCCGGTCACGCCCTGGTAGCCCAGCGTGCCATAAGCACTGCGGGTCAGGGGCAGGCCCTTGTCCACGCTGATGCGCAGCAGCACGTGGCCCTTGTTGAGGGGGTCGAAGCCGATGTGGGTCACCTTGCCCACGTTGATGCCCCGAAACCGGACCGCCGCTTGCTCCGACAGACCCGTGACGGCTTCGGATGTTGACAGCTCGTAGATGTCTCCGACCTTTTTGTCGCTCGATAGCCAGGTGGCCAAGCCCATGAGG
>JBFHEQ010000460.1:0-2962 GCA_041584075.1 Hydrogenophaga sp. | reverse complement strand
GAACCCTTGCCCAGCCCATAGGCCTGCTGTTGCAAAGCTCACCGGCAATTAAGCGGCGAGTGCGAAACGTTCGTCGTTTGCAGTTAGTTTTTTTTCTGCGGTTTTACGAGGTAACAGAACCTCGACATGCCCTGCCACGCGTCCGAACCCACGTCGAAACCAGTGCAGCCCCTGAATCTCCATTTTAAGGCAGATCGAGCAATTTCAAGAGGTCCAGGGGAGAATTCACTTGCGCATCGGCATCCCAGGTGTCGACATCGGCTCCTGGGCCCAAATAACCATAACAAGCCGCAACGGTGCGCATGCCCGCGGCCTTGCCTGCCTGGATGTCCCGCAAATCATCACCCACATAGATACAGTCAGCCGGCGCAAAGCCCGCCCGCCGAGCGGCTTCCAGCACGGGCTCCGGGTGGGGCTTGGCATGGGGTGTGGTGTCGCCACACACAATGGCCGCCGCACGGTCAAACAAGGGCATGGCGCCCGTCAAAGGCAACGTAAACCGTTGCGCCTTGTTGGTGACAACACCCCAGGCGAGGCCCCGCTCATACAAAGTCGCCAGCAGGACGTCCACCCCGGCGAACGCGACGGTGCGCTCTGTGAGCGAACGTTCGTAGAGCGCAAAAAACGCGGCTTTGTGTCGGTCAAATTCGGGATGCTCCGGACCCATATCGAAAGCTACACGGAGCATGCCCCTTGCGCCAGCGCCCGCATGGGCCCGGTATTCGTCCAACGGCAACGAGGACAGCCCACCCAGTACCCGCAACTGGTCGGCTGCAGCCGCCAGATCGGGCGCACTGTCGAGCAAGGTGCCATCGAGGTCAAACAACACCGCGCGCACACCACGCATGACTGAAGACATGTGGTGATTACTGCTTGCGGGTCGCGAACATGTAGTTCACGCCCGTGTCATCACTGAGCCAGTAGCGCTGCGTCAATGGGTTGTGCTCAAGGCCCCGTGTTTGCCCCAGCTCAAGCCCGGCGGAACGACAATAGCTCGCCAGCTCGCTGGGCTTGATCAGTTTGGCGTATTCGTGAGTCCCCTTGGGGATCATCTGGAGCACATACTCCGCGCCCACAATGGCCATCAAAAATGCCTTGGCGTTGCGATTGATGGTTGAGAAGAAGACCCAGCCACCCGGCTTGACCAACTGGGCACACGCTTTGACCACAGAGGCCGGATCGGGCACGTGCTCGAGCATTTCCATGCAGGTGACCACATCAAAGGATGCGGGCTGCTCTTGCGCCAGGGCTTCAGCGCTGACCTCCCGGTAAGTGACGCCCGTGGTGTTGGCCTCCATGGCATGCAACTGTGCCACGCGCAGTGCCTTGGTCGACAAGTCGATACCGGTGACTTCTGCGCCTTTTCGCGCCATCGAATCCGACAGAATACCGCCACCACAGCCAATGTCCAGCACGCGTTTGCCAGCCAACGAGACCTGTCCATCGATCCAGCTCAGCCGCAAAGGGTTGATCTGGTGCAGAGGGCGGAATTCACTTTCCTGGTCCCACCACCGGTGGGCCAAGTCGGAAAATTTGGCCAGTTCGGCCGGATCGGCGTTGACAGTGTTCATGGAGGTGATTTTTACACGCCAGCGGCAGCGGAATGGATGGCGAAAGAGAGAAAGCGTCTAAGCAAGGGCGAAAAAAAACCCCAGGAATACCTGGGGTTTGTTTCTGCGTCAGAGACGCTGAATGCTTTTAAGCATCAGTTGGCACGGGTGCCCACCACTTCAACTTCCACGCGGCGGTTCTTCGCACGGCCTTCGCGGGTGGCGTTGTCGGCCACTGGCTGGGTCAGACCCTTGCCTTCGGTGTAAACGCGGTTGCTTTCGATGCCCTTGCTCACCAGGTAAGCCTTCACAGCTTCGGCGCGGCGCACCGACAGAGCCTGGTTGTAGGCAGAAGAGCCCACCGAGTCGGTGTGACCGACAGCGATCACCACTTCCAGGTTGATCGCGCCGACTTTGCCAGCGAGGTCATCCAGCTTGGCCTTGCCTTCGGGCTTGACAACAGCTTTGTCAAAGTCAAAGAAGGTGTCGGCAGCATACGTCACCTTGGTGGCAGCAGGTGCAGGAGCTGGCGCAGGAGCCGGTGCGGCGGCGGGTGCAGCAGCTGGGGCGGCAGGTGCTGGTGCGGGCGCAGCGGCTGGAGCGGCGGCAGGAACGATGGCGCCATCACAGTCTTTGCCGGCAGTGGCTGGTGTCCAGCCTGCGTCACGCCAGCACAGCGAACCATCGCCATTTTTCCACTGCAGATCACCGCTACCGTTCACCCAATTGTCGTTCGACTGAGCGCTGGCGGCGAACGCCACGGTTGCGGAGGCGATCAGCAATGCCACTTTATTCAGTTTTTTCATGGTTTTCCTCTTGGTGTTAGCAGCCATCAAGGCTGCAATTCGAAAATGGACGCTTGAAGTGACCACCACTCAAAACGCTCAATTAATTGTGCCACAAGCACGGTTACAAACGATGTCGCCCTCGAAGAGGGGTTGTAACGAGTTTGTTCGCATTCGATCGGGGTGTTGCGTCACAGCAACACAAGTCTCTTTTTCGGGCCACTCTTCGGGGCGCCTAAAATGAAAGGTTGTTTCCAGGCCTCGCCACGCACTCCACATTCATCACATGACACAGTTCGCCAAAGAAACCCTGCCCATCAGCCTTGAAGAAGAGATGCGCCGCAGCTATCTGGATTACGCCATGAGCGTGATTGTGGGCCGGGCCCTGCCCGACGCCCGCGATGGACTGAAGCCGGTGCACCGGCGCGTGCTGTTTGCGATGCACGAGCTCAACAACGACTGGAACCGGCCCTACAAAAAATCGGCCCGTATCGTCGGCGATGTGATCGGTAAGTACCACCCTCACGGCGACAGCGCGGTCTACGACACCATCGTGCGCATGGCGCAGGACTTTTCGTTGCGCCACATGCTGGTGGACGGTCAGGGCAACTTCGGCTCGGTGGACGG